>JAOPYP010000506.1 GCA_025964635.1 Actinomycetes bacterium
GCACCTCAATGGCAGAGGCGGCCAGCAGCGCGCGGGCTCGCGACGCTGTGCGTTCGGGCGCCGCGGCTAGAGTCGCGGCCAGCCACCGGCTGGCTTCGGAGAAGTCCCCGCGGGCCAGCCAGAAACGCCACAGGCTGACCGCGAGCCGCAACGCCACCGTCGGGTCCTCAGCCAGGCCGCTGGACAGGGCGGCGCGCAGATTGTCATGTTCAGCGTCCAGCGCCTGCGGTGAGTCGTTGACGATGCCGACAGCCCGCTCCGGGTCGTTCGCGGTGGCAAAGGCGACGAAGAAGTCGCGGTGGGCGCGGACCCGCTCGGCCTTCTCACCGGCATCGCGCAGGCACTGATCGGCGAACTGCCGGATCGTCTCCAGCAGACGGTACCGCGCCGTCCCACCGACGTGCTCGACCTGCACCAGGGACTTGTCGACCAGCCGGCTGAGCAGATCGACGACATCCAGGGCCGCACCGCCACACACCTGCTCGACGGCCTCCAGCGCCATGCTGCCGGCGAAGACGGCCAGGCGTCGGAAGAGGACGCACTCGTGCCCATTGAGCAGATCGTGGCTCCACGCCAGCGTGGCGTGCAGCGTCTGCTGGCGGGTGACTGCGGATCGGCTGCCGCGGTCCAGCACCCGCAGCGCGTCGCCCAGCCGCGACGCGATCTGGCTGGGCGCGAGGGCCGAGGTCCGGGCCGCCGCGAGTTCGAGGGCCAGCGGCATCCCGTCCAGGCGGACGCAGATCTCGGCCACCGCCGGCGCGGTCGTCTCGTCGAGCGCGAAGTCCGGGGCGGCGTCGTGCGCTCGCTGGACGAACAGCCGTACCGACTCCAGCTCCGCCAGCTGATCGAGTGGTGGCAGGGCGCGCAGATCGGGCAGGGCCAGCGATGGCGTGCGCCACGTCACCTCCCCACCTACGCGCAGCGGCTCCCGGCTGGTGGCCAGCACGATCACGCCCGGGCAGCCGCGCAACACTTCCGCGGTCAGCCGCGCGCACGCGTCCAGCAGATGTTCGCAGTTGTCCAGGACCAGCAGCAGGCGGCGGTCCGCCAATTGCCGGGCCAGCGCGACCTCGGCGGTTTCCGTGCCGGGAATCGGCACGTCCAGCACCGCCGCCACGGTGTGCGGGACCAGTTCCGGTCGCGACAATGACGCCAATGCGGCGACATGGACCCCGTCGGGGTAGCGGCCGACCAGCCCGGCGGCAACCTCGCACGCGAGCCGCGTCTTGCCCGCACCGCCCGGCCCGGTCAGGGTCAGCAGGCGCGTGCGCCCGAGCGCCTGCGCGATCTCGGCGATCTCGCGTCCGCGACCGACGAAGGACGTCTGCTCCAGGGTCAGACTGCCCAGGCCGCGCGCCGGTGTCATGCGCGGTGTCCCGGCGGCATCCGGCCGGATCGCAACCGCCGGGCCGGTCGTCATGGCGGTGGTGGCTACGGTCCTCGACCGCGCGGGCGCTGTCGAGATGCCCGTGGCCGGCTCGGTCGCGATCGCCGCATCTGGTGATTGGTCGCCGCCGGTCAGCAGGTCGCGATAGAGCCGCCGGGTCGCCGGATCGGGGTCGGCCGCAAATTCTCGGGTGAGGCTCTCCCGGAGCCGGTCGAACGCCGCGAGGGCCTCGTAGCGCCGGCCGCGGGCGGCCAGCGCCGTCATCAGCAAGCGGTACGCGCCCTCATGGAAGGGGTCGGCCGCCGTGACCGCGCCGGCGATCTCGACGACCTCGGTGTACTCGCGCCGCTCCGACAGCACCTCGGCGTACTCGGTCAACAAACCGAGGTGGCGTTCACGCAGTGCATCCCGGGGAGCCTCGGCCCAGGCCTCGAATTGATCCTCGGGCAGCAGGTCGCCGCGGTACAGCTCGTCGGCCGACCGGTAGTCGCCGGGAGCACGCGTCTCGCGCGCACGCCGGCAGGCGGCCTCGAACGCCTCCACGTCGAGCCAGGGCATCGCGCTGTCGGACAGCAGCACGACGTCCTCGCGCAGGGGGAAAAGAACGCCGGATCCGGGGGCGAGCACCCGGCGGGCCACGTACAGCGCCTGGTGCAGGTTGTTGATCCCAGACTCCGTATCGCGATCGGGCCAGAGCAGGGCCACCAGCGATTCACGGTGCATCCGATGCCCGTCGGCGAGGACCAGGAGTTTGACCAGCGTCTTGGCCTTCCGCAGGCGCCAGGCGTCGGCCGCTACCAGGCGGCCGCCCACGGTGGCCTCGAATCCGCCGAGGAGACGGATGCCCACGCCCGTGTCGTCAGCCATTGTCTCGATCTGCCTGCCGCGGCAGCCTCCTTCGCCAGACGCTACCCGCAACCGCCCCGGCGCCGGCAATGCGGCGCATAGCGGCCGGCCGCCCCCAGCGCCCCTAGGCGGAGCTGCTTAAGGCGGCGGTAAGTGTGCGCAAAGGTGTCCCGCCTAGACCTGGATGGGCCGGGTCGTTCACCGGAACGCCCACAGCAGAGGGAGAGAACACCCATGAGACTGGTCCGCCCAACCCGCCGCGCCGCGCTGGTGGCCGGAGCCGTGACGGCCGCCGCCGGGGCGGCTCTGGCGTTCA
>JAOPYP010000542.1 GCA_025964635.1 Actinomycetes bacterium
CGCCGGCCCCCGCGGCCCCGTCGGCCCCCGCGGCCCCGCCGGCCCGGCTGACCATCCGGGATATCAGCCCAGCCGACGCGGTGGCCACGCCCGCTGCCGCCGCGCTCGCCGCGTCCGCCACCCTCGAGGTAACTCACCTGACCAAGGCGTTCGGCGGGGTCAAGGCCGTGGACGACGCCACCCTGTCGGTGCGCCCGGGTTCGCTGACCGGGCTCATCGGCCCGAACGGTGCGGGCAAGAGCACGATGATCAATCTGATCTCGGGTTTCGAGCAACCCGACTCCGGCCGCATCCTCTTCGACGGCCAGCGCATCGAGGGCAAGTCCCCGCACGCCATCAGCCGGCTCGGCCTGATGCGCAGCTTCCAGTCCCCCCGCGAGTGGCCGGGCCTGACCGTCATGGAGAACATGCTGCTGGCCACGCCGATCGAGGGCCGGGAGACGGTCTGGCGCGGATTGCTCACCCCCCGGCGGCTGCGGGCCGCGGAGTCCCGGGACCGGGTGCTGGCCCGCGAGCTGCTCGACGAAGTCGGCCTGCTCAAGCTGAAGAACGAGCCGGCCGGCAACCTGAGCGGAGGGCAGAAGCGCCTCCTCGAGTTCGCCCGGCTCGCCGCCGCCCGTCCCCGCCTGGTCCTGCTGGACGAGCCGCAGGCCGGGGTCAACCCGGTGCTGCGGGAGCGGATGGCCGAACTCATCAGGAGCATGGCGGCCCGGGGCGTCACGGTGCTGATGGTGGAGCACAACCTGCCATTCCTGGAGAGCCTGTGTGACCACGTCATCGTGATGGCCCTCGGCAGCTGTATCGCCACGGGGTCCATGTCAGAACTCCGCGCCAATGCCAGCGTGGTAGATGCCTACTTGGGTCAGGTGGATGTGGCCGATGTCTGACGAGCCTTATCTGGTCATTAACGATCTCACCGCCGGTTATGGCGGGCCGCCCATTATCGAGGGGATCAGCCTGGAGGCCCGGCCCGGCGCCATTACGGCGATCGTGGGCCCCAACGGGGCCGGCAAATCAACCCTGATGAAGGCCATCGCCGGGGTGGTCCGCCCCTCCAGCGGCGAGGTCAAGGTCTGCGGGCAGGTCACCACCGGACTGTCCGCCGACAAACTCGTGCGGCACGGCATGGCCTATGTTCCCCAGGTCGCGAACGTCTTCCCCTCCCTGACGGTCGTCGAGAACCTGGAGATGGGGGGCTACAACCGGAAATCCGGCGTCCGGGAGCGGATCGAGGAGCTCTACGAGCTCTTTCCTGATCTGCGGCCGGCCGCCCGGCGCCCGGCCCGGACCCTGAGCGGGGGGCAGCGGAACATGCTCGCCATGGCCCGGGGACTGATGTCTGATCCCAAGGTCCTGCTGGTCGACGAGCCCACCGCCGGAATGGCACCGAAATTTGAGGCCGCCGTGTGGCAGCACATAGTGCAAGTCCGGCAGACCGGCGTGGCCGTAGTGGTCGTGGAGCAGAATACCCGCCGCACGTTGACCCACGCTGATTGGGCATACGTACTCGTTCTCGGCAGGAACCGTCTTTCTGGCTCCCCCGCTCAGCTACTCAATGACGAGGAGGTGGTGGCGCTTTATATCGGGGGGGGAGCCTGAATCTGTGCTGCTGATCCACAAAGACGGGGACTGACAGCGAATAGGAGACCACACAACCATGACACTACGTTCCACGAGACCGCTGGCGCCACGCATGCTCGCCGGCGCCACCCTCACCGCGACGCTGGCCCTGGTGGCCGCGTGCGGCTCATCCGGCTCATCCGGCTCGGCTGGCTCGTCCGGGCTGAGCGGCACGGTCACTTTCGGCGTCCTGCACCCGTTCACCGGGGCGTACGCCTCCGTCGGCGAGGCATCGCTGCAGGGAGTCACGGTGGCCGCCTCGGAGATCAACGCGAACGGCGGGATCCTCGGGCACAAACTGCAGATCGTTCACGCGGACACACTGGGCGACCCGGTGGACGCCGTGCCTGCCGCCGAGCACATGATCGCGTCGAGTCATCCGTCGGCGATCATCGGTCCCGGAGGGCTGGAGATCGGGTCGATCCAGAGAATCCTGGACGCGAACAAGATCCCCTTCGAGTTCGAGGGCGGCGACACCGCCTTCGACAACACCAAGGATCCGATGCTCTGGCGGGACAGCCCTTCCGACCTCCAGGAGGGGGTCGCGATGGCGCTGTACGCGCTGCAGCACGGCTATAAGCGTGCGGCGTTCATGATGTCCAGCATCACCACGGCGCAGGACTTCATCCCCTATATCCAGGGTGCCTACAAAGCGGGCGGCGGGCAGATCGTGGCCAATGTGACCATGACGCCCGGACTCACCTCCTACCGCTCCGAGGTGCTCAAGGTGGCCCAGGCCAAGGCGCAGGTGATCTTCAGCCAGATCGAGCCGCCGACGGCCGCCGTCATGACGCAGAACTTCAAGGAGATTGACAACCTCGCGATCCCCATCGTGGCCAGCGACACCAGTGCCGCAGCCGAGTGGATCAAGGCCGTCACGCCGGCGGTGGCCAACAAGGCGATCGTGTCGGCCGAGGGAGCCACGGCTACCTCGCCGGCGAGCGCCGTGTTCATGAAGTACTTCAAGCAGGATTTCAAGGGCCAGCAGCCGCTGGCGAGCGCTACCTATTCCTATGATGCGACGATGGCCCTGGCCCTGGCCATGACCAAAGCCCATTCGACGACGGGCCCGGCCTTTGCCAAGGACATCCCCCTGGTGACCACCGCACCGGGGACCGTGGTCTACGACTACAAGACGGCCCTCGCGAACATCAAGGCCGGCAAGAAGATTAACTACGACGGTGCCAGCGGGAGCATGGACTACAACCAGTTCCACAACGTGTTCGGCCCGTACCAGCTGGTCAAGGCCAACCTGTCCGGAGTCGAGCAGGTCGTGGGAACCGTTTCCGCGGCGGCACTCGAGAAGGGCACCCCCAAGGGAATGTGAGCCCGGCCCCACCAGCCGGGGAAGCGCTCACGCCCCCCGGGCTGGCGGCTCTGCCAGGGTGATCGTCGCGGTCGCATCGTGACGATCACCCTGGACAGAGGATGAGGACAGCACCACGACCGACTCCGGCCCAGCGGCCGGAAGCAGTAACCCAGGCACCATCCGACACCATCACGATAGCCGTTGCCCCGCCCGCCAGCGCTGATGCGCCCGGTGGGCGGGGCAACGGCTATCGGGCGGGATCAGCCGGCCGCGGCCGCCACAGGGTTAATGAGCGGCTCCATGCCGCTGATGTGACACTCGACGACGTCGCCTGGCGACAGCACCACAGCGCCCGGCGTGCCCGTGCTGACGATGGCACCGCGCTCCAGCGGCATGACCTGGCTGATGAACGACAGCAGTTCCGCGGGCCCGAACCGCATGTCGGCCAGCGTGGCCGAACGGAGGCAGGCGCCGTTGAGATGGGTGCACACGCGTACTCCGGCCAGCCCGCCGGCCGCAGAGCCCAGCCCGCCGGCCGGCGAGCCCAGCTCGTCGAGCGAGACCAGTTCCGGGCCGAACGAGAAGAACCCGGGGAAGTTCTTGGACACCGTGAGCATCCGGGAATCCATCTGCAGGATGTCCTCGGCGGTCTGGTCGAGGACGCAGCAGCCGCCCACCACGTAGTCGAGCGCGTCCGCGGCGTCCACGCGGTACATCCGGCGGCCGATGACCAGGCCTAGTTCGGCCTCGGCCGTTACCCGGCTGCTCATCGCCGGCAGCGGGATGACGTCGCCCGGGCCGATGATCGTGTGCTGGCCCTTGAAGAACAGCGTCGGGTACTCGGTCGGCTTGGCCTGCAGATCGGCCGCGTGCGGCAGGAAGTTCAGCCCGACTCCGACGACTGTGCCGGCCTCGTCCGGCCGGATGACGGTCCTCATCCTTGCGCCCCGAACCGGCCGGCTCCCGTGCCGGCCAGCCGGCCGAAGACCGCGCCCGACGTGAGCCCCGAGCCTCCGGGATAGTTGAAGAAGAACAGCCCGCCGACGAGCTCCCCGCAGGCGAACAGGCCGGGGATCGGGTGCCCCTCGTCCGCCCGTACGGCCCCGGTTCGCGGGTCGATGTCCAGGCCGCCGAACGTGAAGGTGATGCCGCAGGTGATCATGTACGCCTCGTACGGCGGGGCGTCGATGCGGTTGGCCCAGTTCGACTTGGGCGGGGTGATGCCTTCGGTGGACCGGCCGTCCTTGACGTTGGGATTGAACGGGATCGACACGCGCACGGCCTCGTTGTAGCGCTTGACCGTGTCGAGGAACGCGTCCGGATCGACCCCGTCCAGTTTGCGGGCGAGATCTTCGATCGTGTCCGCGGTCACCCGGGTGACCTGCTTGATCCGGTACTCGTCACGGAGCAGGCCGGTCACCTTGGAGTCGAATATCTGCCAGGCGAACTGGTGCGGCTGGGCCAGCACCTCGCGGCCGTAGCGGGCATACGTCAGGTTACGGAAGTCGGCGCCTTCGTCCACGAAGCGCCGGCCGTCCGCGTTGACCATGATCCCGAACGGGTAGCTGTGCTTCTGGAAGCCGTCGCCCACCCGGCGGTCCCCGAAGTCGGGCGCATTCCGGTCCCAGCCCACCGCGTGGCAGCCTGACCAGTTGCCGCGGGCCCGCGCGCCGATGTCCAGGGCCATCCGGATCCCGTCGCCGGTGTTGAACCGCGTGCCGCGCACCTTGGCGAGATCCCAGCCCGGACCGAGGTAGCGGGTCCGCCATTCCGCGTTCGCCTGGAAACCTCCGCTGGCCAGGACGACCGCGTCAGCGGGGATCACCTCCGTGCTCCCGTCCCGCGCGCGCGTTTCGACGCCGATCAGCTTTCCGGCCCGCTGCTTGAGCGCGACAGCGCGGGTCTCATAGATCAGGCTGATCCCGGCGCGCTCAGCACTGGCCGACAGGGTGTCCACCAGGCCGAGGCCGCCGCCCACCGCCTCGACCGTCAGCCCGCCCCAGAAGCGGAACCGCCCGTCAACCTTGAACGCCTGGCTGTGATACATGGGACCGAATCGGACGCCCTTGGCCCGCAGCCACTCCGCGGTCGGCAGGCTGCCGCTCACCAGGGTCTCGGTCAGGTCGGGGTCGCACCGCGACTCGGTGACCCGGGCCATGTCGTCGTAGAACGACTCCACCGGGTACGAGCCGAAATCGTTCGCCTCCCACTCCGCTTCCGTCAGATCCGGCATCAGCCGCCGCAAGTCACCGGCCCCGTCGTAGGTGACGCGGAAGGCACCGGCGGTGAACGCGCTGTTCCCGCCCCGCTCCCCGAGCGGGGCGCGTTCCAGGACGGTGACCCGCGCCCCTTGCTCGGCGGCGGCGAGCGCGGCGCACAGGCCCGCGTTCCCGGCCCCGATGACCACTACATTTGACATAACGATCCAATTCCGGCTGGTGAGTTCATGGGCAGCGGGTCGGCTGAGGGCCGCAGCGCCAGCGCGCCGAGCACCTCGCTGAGTTCGCCGCGGATCTGGGCCGAGGGAGCCGCGCCCACCCGCGCGAACCCGTCCGTGATCACGCCGCGGCGGCGCAGCAGTTCCTTGCGGATGCCCAGCCCGACCCCGGGCTGAGCCTCGAATGAGATGAGCGGCAGATAGTGCGCGAACGTGGTGTACGCGGCGGCCTGGTCACCGGCCGCCAGGCTGATCCGCACCTGCCGGAGGACCTCCGGGTAGGAGAACCCCGTCATCGTCCCGACCGCGCCACGGCGCATCTCGAAGTAGCTGGCCACCCCGCCGAGCCCGCCGAACACGGACGAGCCCGGCGCACGACTCAGCAGAGCGGAGATCTTGGCCGGGGTCGGCGGGTCTTCCAGCTTGACGGTGGACACCCGGGCGGCTCGCAGGCACTCCACCATGACGCTCACCGGGAGCAGGACGCCGGTCGCCGCCGGTTCGTCCTGCAGGATCAGCGGCAGGCCGCCCTGGTCCGCGACCCCCGCGAAGAAAACGGGAAGCGAATCCACCGCCCGGAGCAGCGGCGGCGCGGCGACCATGACCGCGTCCGCGCCACACGCCGCGGCCTGCCGCACCAGCGCGACCGTGGTGTGCAGGGCGCTGCTCGAGGCGCCGACCGCTACCGGTGTCCCGGCGGCCGCCGCCACCACCGCGCGGATGACCGCGGCCCGTTCGTCGGTGTCCAGGGCGGACGCCTCACCCATGACGCCCAGGACGGTCAGCCCGTCGGCGCCCCAGGTGACCACGGCCTCGGTCAGCGAGCGCTGGCTAGCCAGGTCGAGGGAGCCGTCGGGGGCGAAGGTGGTCGGCATGACGTACCAGGTGCCAGAGAACGAACCCTCGTCCGGCCCGGCCCGGCCCGCCGGGCGCCCCGCTGGACCGGGGCCCGCCTCAGGCATCAGGCCGTGACCCCGGGCAGCGCACCAACCAGCGCACCGTCGATGCCGGGCAGCTCGTCGATCCGCTCCAGCCGGCTGAGGGCCGTGGCCGCCACCTCGTCCGGCAGCACGCCCGCGGCCGCGGCCAGGAACTTCGACGTGACATCGTCGATGCTCAGCGGATCCTGCTCGTCCCCGTGCGGCACGGCCCGCCGGTCGGTGAGGCGCTGCCCGTCCCGCAACTCCAGGTCGACGACCGCGCCCGTGCCTTCGACCGTGTCGTCCAGGACGACGGTGACGTTCTCGCGTGCGTACCGGTCCAGCTCCGCGTCCTTGAGGCGTTCCGGGGTGAACTGGTCCAGCCCGCAGACCCCGTCCGCGAGGATGACGGCGCTGACGAACGGTGCGGACAGCAGCGCCTGGAAGCGGTTGTCCCAGGGAAGCTGGCCGTGCATGTTGTAGACGGTGGCGCTCAGGCCGACCCGGGCGTGAGCGACCGACGCGGCGGACGCCCCGGCGGTGTCTACGAGGTGCAGCAACGCCGTGGCCACCGATTGCAGGGAGCTGGCCAGCGGCCACGGCCGGAGGCTGAGCCGCTCCAGTTCCCAGCGGTCGCCCAGGCCCTCGAGCGCCACGTCGGGCCGACCGCCGTCGGAGTAGGTCCCGTAGAGCCCGCCGTCCTCGGCGGTGAGGACGTCAGCACCAGCCTCGAACCCGGTTTCGGCCAGGGTGGCCGCGAGGTACCCGGACAGGGCGCCGCGCGACTGGTGGAACTTGATGGTGGGCGTGCCCCAGTGCGCGAATGTCCCGGCCGACTGGCTGCCAGCCAGGCTGAACGCGTTCCGCATCTGCCTCGCATCCAGGCCGAGCAGCGTCCCGGCCGCGGCCGCGCCGCCGAAGGGACCCCAGACTCCGGGCGAATGCCATCCGTTGGCCCGGAAGGCCGGGTAGTTCGAGCCCAGCGCCACGCGGGTGGTGATCTCCAGGCCCAGCGCGAACGCGAGCAGGAAATCGGCCCCCGTGACGTCCCTCTCCATCGCGGTGGCCAGCGCAGGCGGGAAGACCTGCGGGCTGACGTGGCAGAGGGCGGGGCGGTAGACATCGCATACCGTCGTCGCCGTGACCAGGTAGCCGTTGACCAGCACGGCGCCTGCGTTGGCCAGCGGCGGCCGGCCCACCACCGGGGAGCGGCCCGGGCCGGCCACGGCCGAGGCGAGCCGCTCAATCTGGGGCACTTCCTCGCTGCGGCTGCCCATCAGCGCGCTCGCGACCGTGTCGATGAGCACGATCCGGGCGCGTTCCCGGGCGCTGTCGGCCAGGTCCTCCATCCGGGCGGCGGCGACAAAGTCCGCGAGCCGCTCGGTCAGGTTCTCCTTCACGTCACTTCCCCTCTGGCGGGATGATCGCCACCGGACGGGTGGGCGAACCGGTCGCGCCGACGAGCTTCAATGGCAGGCTGACGAACAGGAACTCCCGCGCGCCGGACGCGGCCAGGTCCTCCAGGAGCAGGTTTTCGAAGATCAGGATGCCGGCCCTGGCCAGCAGCAGCGTGTGGTTGGGCAGGCTGTGCCCGAGCACCTGGTCGACATATCCAGGCAGGTCCCAGGACATGTTGTCGGCGCCGACCGCGTACACGCCGCGTTCGGCGGCCCATTCGCCGGAGCTCCTGGCCATCCCGCCGCCAGAGATATAGTCCGGGTCGTCCCAGGCCGCGCCCCAACCGGTGTGGATGAGCAGGACGTCACCCGGTCGCACGGTGACCGCCTGGTGCTCGGCGGCCGCCTCGAGTTCGTCCCGTTCGACCAGGTACCGCGGCGGGAGCCGCTCGCCACGCTCCTCGACCAGGTCGATGAGGACACCGCGGCGGACGATCGGCGGGAGGGCCTCGGCCGAGAGGACCCGCACGCCGCCCGGGTCCTGATTGGCCGCGGACACGGGGACGCCGCCGAACATGTGCATGTCCTCGGCCTGGTGGCACAGCGCGTCGACGTGCGTTCCGGCGTGATCAGCGGTCAGGATCATCCCGGCCGCACTGGTCCGGCTCTCCAGCCCCTGCTCGTGCCTGCGGTGCAGCATGAACGTGTAGTTGGGCGCGTTGGCGGGGAACATGGGCATCCCGGCGAAGCGCGGCTGCTCGAGATCGATCACGCGAGCGTCCGTCAGCTCGCTGATCAGCGCGGCCGCTGTTCCGGCCGTGGCGGGCGCGCCGGTCATCGCGGGCCGTCCGCCGCGGCCGTCCCGGCGGCGGCCAGGTAGCTGGCGACCTCTTCATCCGCGATGCCGACCCCGGCCACCGCCTTCGCCACCCCGGCGTAGACGGCCACATGCTTGAGGACCGCGGCGATCTGCTCGGGGCTGCACCCGTTCCGCAGCGCGCCCCGGACGTGCAGCCTGACCTCGCTCAGCTGGCCGAGCACGGTGACCACGGCGATCGTCAGCAGACTGCGCACCTGCGGTTCGAGCGTGTCGTCGAGCCACGCCTCACCCCACACCCAGCGGGTCACGAACTGCTGGAATGGGGCGGTGAAGGGGGTTGCCTTGGTGGTGACGGCGTCCACGTAGTCGTCGCCGAGCACCTTCCGCCGCACTGACATGGCCCGTTCGAAGCTCTCATCCATGGTTAGTAACGTCCTCCTTGGGGCAACCGCCGGGCCGGCCCTGGACGCGGGTAGACGCGCAGTCTCAGCAGCGCCGGCTGACGGCCCGGGCCGGCAGCTGGGCGTCCGCGGGGAATCTGGCGCTATGTCCGTCCAGTTAGGTACACTGCTGTATACATCGGGCTGAGAGAACGTGTCAAGAAACGTCCATGTGGGTGCGCCGGGGACGACGAACACGCAGGTCGTCGCCCTTCGGCGCGCCGGATCGGCATACCCCGCGCCGGGGTCGCCGCGGCCGGCCGCGCCCGCTGACGAGGGTTCCTGGCGGGACCCGTAAGGCAGGGAGATGCTGGCCGTGGACCTTGACATGTCAGGGCGTGTCTACATCGTCAGCGGTGGCAGCCGTGGGCTCGGCTTCGCCACCGCCCAGCGGCTCGTCGCCGAGGGAGGCCGCGTGGTGGTCTCCGGGCGCAGCGCGGAGTCGGTGGCCGCGGCCACCGAGAAGCTCGGCGGGCCGGAGTGCGCGGCCGGCGTGGTGGCCGACAACGCGGACGCCGCCGTCGGGGACACGCTGACCGAGGCGGCCCGCAGCAGCTTTGGCCGTCTCGACGGCGTGCTGATCAGCACCGGGGGGCCGGCTCCGGGGGCGACGATGGACATCTCCGACGACCAGTGGCTCGGCGCGTTCGAGTCACTGTTCCTCGGCGCGATCCGGATCGCCCGGGCGGCGGCCCGCGTCCTGCCGCCCGGCGGCGTGATCGCGTTCGTGCTGTCGTCCTCGGTGAAGTCGCCGCTCAGCCAGCTGGCCCTGTCCAACGGCCTTCGCCCGGGCCTGGCCATGGCCGCGAAGACACTGGCCGACGAGCTTGGCCCGGCCGGCATCCGGGTGGTGGGGGTGATGCCCGGCCGGATCGCCACCGCGCGCACCGAGGAACTGGATGGGCGCGCCCCCGGCCGGCGCGAGGCGGCCGAGGCCACCATCCCGCTGCGCCGCTACGGCGACCCGGACGAGTTCGGGCGAGTCGCCGCGTTCCTCCTCTCACCGGCGGCCTCGTACCTGACCGGCCTGGTCGTCCCCGTCGACGGGGGGGCGATGCGGTGCCTGTAACCCCGGGAGGCCAGCTGCGCCTCGCCCGGGCCCTGACACCCGAGGGCACAGCGGCCGACGGGGTGGTCTCCGGCGGCCGCTTCATCCCCCTCGGCGCGTTCGCCTCGCTCGATGGGGTCACGATTGCTGACCTGCTGCCCGGCTGGGCGGAAAACCTGGACGTGCTCCGCGCCGCTCTGGCCGGCCGGCCGGATCTGGACCGGCCCGGCTCCTGGCTGGTCAGCAGCACCCGGCTGCTGCCGCCGGTCACCCCGCGGCAGATCTTCCAGGTGGCGCTCAATTACGCCGATCACGCCGCTGAGATGGCGCTGCCCATCCCGGAGGAGCCGTTCGTGTTCGCGGGGCTGCCCAGCGCCCTGTGCGGGCCGTATGACGATGTCGTCCTGCCGCCGACCGGGCAGCATGACTGGGAGCTCGAGCTGGCTGTGATCATCCGCCGCCGCGCCCGCCACGTGGATCGCGCCGAGGCGGCCGGCTGTATCGCGGGGTACACGATCGCGAACGACCTGACGACGCGGGACCGGCTGCGGCGGCCCGAGGCCGGCCGCACTGACTACCTGGCCGCGAAGAACCCGCCCACGTTTCTGCCCACCGGGCCATTCCTGGTGCCCGCCGACGAGGTGGACGCGGCGCGGCTGCCCATGACCCTGTCCGTCAACGGGCAGGTGATGCAGCACGGGTCGACCGCAACCATGGTGTTCGATGTGCCCAGCCTGATCGCCACGCTCTCCGCCCAGGTAGAACTGCTGCCGGGGGACCTGTTGCTGACGGGTACGCCCGCGGGCACCGGGCACGCGCGCGGCCGGTTCCTGCAGCCGGGAGATCTCATCGAGGCGGCCATCGGAGATCTCGGGCAGCAGCGGAACCACTGCGTGGCCGGGCAGGCGCCCCGGGCCGGGCTGGGCGGTCGCCGTGCCGCGTGACCAGCGGACGGTCTTCGGTGCGGACCCGGAGTCTTATGACAGCCTGCGCCCTGGGTATCCAGCGGCCTTGCTGGATACCGTCACGGCGGTCGCCGGGATCCGTCCCGGTGACCGGGTCCTCGAAATAGGCGCCGGCACCGGCAAAGCCACCCGCGCCATGGCGGAAAGAGGCTGGCGCCTTACCTGCCTGGAGCCGAGCGCCGAGATGCGCCAGCAGCTCGCGACGGTGTGCGCCGGCCAGCCCGCGGTCACCGTATCCGGTCACTTCCTCGAGACCTTTCCCGGCGGGGACCGGTTCCGCGTGGCCCTGGCCGCACAGTCATGGCACTGGACCGATCCGGACGTGCGCTACCAGCGTGTCCATGAACTGCTCGCTCCCGGCGGCTGGCTCGCGCTGACCTGGAACACGCCCCGGCGCCTGGACCGGAGCCTCGACGCGGACCTGGACGCCCTGTACGGAGCACACGCGAGCGGGCTGAGCGCCCGCGAGCCGGGAGCGGCGGGCGTGCACCGCGGGCAGTGGTCCACCGGCGAGCTGGCCGCCAGCCCGTTGTTCGGGGTGGTCCTGCACTGGCGGCATGACTGGCTGGAGAGCTACGACGCTGACCGGTACGCCCGGCTGCTCGCGACCCAGTCCGACCACCTGATGCTCGACCCAGCAGTCCTGTCCACCCTGGTGAGAGGGCTGCGGCAGCTCGTGAACCGCCATGGCGGCCGCGTCACCCTCGCCTACGCCACCGACCTGTATCTCGCCCAGCGAGCACCGTAATGCCGGGCACGCGACGATCGGAGGCCTCATGACCCTGCCGTTGTCCGGGTGCAGCTTCGGCTGGCTGCATCGGGCCGCGCTGCCCGATGCGCTGCGGGCCCTCGCCCGCCACGGTTTCCGCTCGCTGGAACTGACCACCGCACCACCGCACCTGTTCGCCCCGGCCTTCGGACTCTACGAGCGGCGGGAACTGGCGCAGGCGCTGGCGGCCCTGGGAATGAGGGTGGTCTCGGTCAATCCGAGTTTCGTGGACATCAACCTGATCAGCACGAACCCGGAGATCTGTGAGATCAGCGTGCGCCAGATCATCGCCAACCTGGAGCTGGCCGCCGATGTCGGCGCGTCGTTCGTGGTGGTGATCCCGGGCCGCCGGCACGCCCTGGCCCCGGCTCCCGATCAGGCCGCCCGGGCCGTGCTTGACCGGCAACTGGACCGGCTCGTCGCCCGGGCCGCGGAACTGGGGGTCACGATCGCCCTGGAAAACAGTCCCTACGGATACCTGGGCGGTTCCGCCGACCTGATCGAGATCGTGGACCGCTGGGACTCCCCGCAGCTGCGCATCACCTATGACGTGGCCAACGCCCTGGCCATCGAGGACCCGGCCGAGGGAGTCCGCCGGATCGGCCCGCGCCTCGCCCTCGCCCACGTCAGCGACACCTGGCGGGACACCTGGGCGCACACCTCCGCCGGCCGGGGCGAGGTCAACTTTCCCGCATTCGCCGCGGCCCTGACCGAGATCGGCTTCGGCGGCCCGACCGTGTACGAACTGGTCGACGGCGAGGACCCGGAACCCCGGCTGCCAGCTGACCTGGCCGCCCTCGCGGCTGCGGGCTGGGCCCCATGATGCCCTCGATACCAGCCCGGGCCGACGTGGTCGTCGCCGGAAGCGGCGCGGCCGGGCTCACCGCCGCCCTCGCCGCCGCGACCCAGGGCGCCGACGTCCTGCTGGTCGAGCGGGCCGGGCACCTGGGCGGGACCTCGGCGCTGTCCGGAGGCCGGGTCTGGATACCAGCCGGCGACCTCAGCGGCGGTGACACACCCGCCGCGGCGGCGGCCTACCTGGACGGCATCTTCAGCCACCGCTACCGGCACATGACCGAGGCCTTCATCGCCACCGCGCCGGAGATGGCCCGCTTCGTCGAGGGCCACAGCGAGCACCGCTTCGTGGCCTGCCGGCGCTACCCGGACTACGACCCGTCCCGCCCGGGTGCGACCCTTCGCGGCCGGGCCCTGGACATGCTGCCCCTCGACTCCAGAAAGCTCGATCCGCTGGCCAGGAACGTCCTGCTGCCGCCCGGATACCTGCCGATGTCGTTCGCCGAGTGGGACACCTGGCGCTATCCGGACCACTTCGACTGGGACCTGCTGCGGGAACGGGAGCGGACCGGCGTCAGGACCGGTGGCGCGGCCCTCGTCGCCGCGCTGGCCGACGGCGCGGTGAAGGCGGGTGCCCGGATACTGACCGGCGTACGGCTGGCCGGCACGGGTCAATCAGGCTCAGGTCAATCAGGCCCGGGTCAATCAGGCCCGGGACCGGGTTCCGCCGTTGTGGAGCGCGGCGGCCAGATGACCACCGTCGCCGCGACCGCGGTCATCCTGGCCACCGGCGGCTTCGACTGGGACCGGCAGCTGCGCGGCCGGTGGCAGCCGGCCGCGCAGCGGGCCAGCGGGGCCCCGCCCTCCAATACCGGCGACGGGTTGCGCATCGCCGAGCAGGCTGGGGCCATCACCGACAACATGGCCGAAGGCTGGTGGATGCCGATGATGGCGGTCCCCGGGGAAACCTTGCTCGGCGAGCAGTTCTACCGGTCACTGATTCGTGAGCGCGGCCTGCCGCGGCAGATCATGGTCAACGCCGCGGGCCGGCGCTTCGTCAACGAGGCACGGCCCTACAACGAGATCGGCAAGGCGCTTCACCGTGAGAGCGGACCCGTGCACCTGATCTTCGACGAGACGTACCGCGCCACCTACCCGATGCCGGGCGTTCCCCGGGACGGGCCGGTGCCGGGCTGGGTGGCCAGTGGTCGCTCGATCGCCGGGCTGGCCAGCACCATCGGTGCTGACTCCGCCACCCTGGCTGCCACCGTCCGCCGCTGGAACCAGGCCTGCGCTACCGGCGCGGACCGCGACTTCGGCCGCGGGGAGGACGCCTACCAGCAGTTTTGCGGTGACCCGGCCGTCCGGCCCAACCCCAGCCTTGGACCGCTCGACCAGGCACCGTACTACGCGGTGGAGGTCCTGGCCGGGACCATCGGAACCAAGGGCGGTCCGGTCACCGACATCGATGGGGCCGTGCTCAGCCAGGACGGAGGCACCATCGCGGGCTTGTACGCCGTGGGCAACGCCGCCGCGTTCTGGACGGCGGACGGGTATCCCGGCCCGGGCGCCACGCTCGCGGTGGGCATGACGATGGGATACCGCGCGGGGCGGCACGCGGCAGCCTCCGGCTGAGCCCGTCCTCAGGCCCGCAGCAGCCTCGGCTGGCCAGCTAACTCAGCAGCCTCCGGCTGACGAGCGCCACCACACCCACGAGCAGGACCGCGAACCCCACCACCGCGGCCCGCGCGGACAGCAACTGGGTCGCCAGGCCCAGGGCCACGACCGGGACGGCCAGGCCGACATACCCGGCCAGGAACAGCCCGGCCAGCGCCTCGCCGCGAGCCTCCGGCCGGGCGATGCTCAGCACCGTGGTCACGCTGCCCTTGAAGGCGGCGCCCGCCCCGCTGCCGGCCACCACCCCGCCGGCCAGCAGCAGCGCCAGGCTGGCCAGCCAGAACGCGGTGGTGATCAGGCCCAGCCCCAGGACCAGGGCGGCCAGCCCGAAGGCCAGCTGCCGGCGCAGCGGCGCACGGCTCACCACGATCTGGGCCAGGGCCGCCGCGCCGAACACGACGAACGTGGCCGTCCCGGCCAGCGCGTGCGACGTGTCGTGCAGGGTCCCGGCGATGAACCCGGGGGCCAGCGACGTGAAGAGGCCGAACAGGGCAAACTCGGCCGCGGCGGCCGCGCTGGCCGCGTAGAACGCCGGGCGGTGCTGGGCGGGTACCGACACCCGCTGCGGCCGGTACCGGGGGCGGGTCTCCGGCCGCGCCACCGTCTCGGGCACCAGCGCCAGCGCGAGCACGCCGGCCACCATCAGGACCTCGAAAACGAGGTACGGCACCACCAGCGGAGCCCCCGCGTACTGGGCGAGGAAGCCGGACACCAGCGGGCCGAGCCCGATGCCGCCGAGGTTGGCCGCGGTCGCGATGATCTCCGCGCGGCGCCGGGGCATCCCGCCGCGGCCGGAGGCATCCAGCTCGCTCAGGTACGCCGTGGCGGTGGCGGTCAGCATGCCCACGCTTACCCCGGACACGACCCGGGCCACGAGCAGTCCCGGCACCGTGGGCCAGAGCAGGAAGATCACCCCGGAGGCCACGTTGACGGACACCGCGAGGACAGCCATCTGCCGCCGGCCCAGCCAGTCCGACACGTGCCCGGCCAGGAACAGGCTGGCGATCACGCCGACGGCGTAGGCCGCGAAGATCACCGTGATCATCAGCGGGCCGAAGTGGTCGCGCGCCGCGTACAGCACATACAGCGGCGCGGGTACCGCGGAGAACGCCATGGTCACCAGGAACACGAAGCCGACCAGCCAGAACCCGGTGCGGTGCCGCCCCGGGCGGGCGGGCGGCGGCGGTGGGCTCACCGGCCTCTGGACTACTGGTGTCGTTGCGGACATGGAGAACTCCTTTACGTGCGGACCTGTCCAGCATCACCTCCGCATGGTCATCTGCGCAAACGAAAACTATTGCTAACTAGTATCTCCTCAGCAGATAATCGAACCCATGGAACTCCGGCACCTTCAGTTCTTCATCGCGGTCGCCGAGGAACTGTCTTTCACCCGGGCGTCCCGCCGCCTGCACGTCGTCCAGTCCGGCGTATCCAGCGCCATCCAGGGCCTGGAACGGGAACTCGGCGCGCCGCTGTTCGACCGGGACCGGCACCGGGTGGCGCTCACCGACGCGGGGCTGGCGCTGCTGCCCGAGGCGCGGGCCACGCTGGCCGCGGCCCAGGCCGCCCAGGACGCGGTGGCGCAGGCCCGGGCGGGCCTGCGCGGCACGCTCACGGTGGGCACGATGCTGTCCATCGGCACGGTCGACGTGGCCGGGCTGCTCGGCCGGTTCCACGCCACCCACCCCCGGGTGTCAGTTCACCTGAGGCACGCCCCGGCGGGCTCGGCCGGCCTGGCCGCCCAGGTCATCGCCGGGGAACTCGATCTGGCCCTGGTCGCCCTGCCCGGACTGGCGCCGGCCGGGCTGCGGCTGCAGCCCCTGAGCGAGGAGCCGCTGGTCCTCCTCGCGGCCCCCGGGCACCCGCTGGCCGGGCGGCACGGGGTCACCCTCGACCAGCTGGCCGGTGAGGACTTCGTGGACTTCCCGCCCGGCTGGGGCAACCGCACCGTGGCCGACCGGGCGTTCGCCGCGGCGGGCCTGGATCGCCGGGTCCCGTTCGAGGTGATCGAGTTCAGTTCGGCCGCGGGCCTGGTCCGCAACGGCCTGGGCGTCGCCTTCATCCCGCAGTCGGCGGCCGACCTCACCGGGCTCACCGTGATCGGGCTGGACGGCCCGGCCCTCCTCTGGCGGGTCTCGCTGGCCACCCCGACCGCCCGGCGCCTGTCCGCCGCGGCCCGTGCGTTCGTGGCCGAGCTCATCCCCTGATATCGCTTGAAGCGATCACCAGGCTGACGGTTTTCTATCACCAGCCGGGTATGGCGTGCCGGGACCGGGACGTTGCGCTGGGCAGACACCGGACAAACCAGAGACTGGAGCAGCAATGCGCACGAGGTCCATTGGCGGTCGCACGGTCAGCGCGATCGGCCTGGGCGGCATGCCCATGTCGATCGAGGGGCGGCCGGAGGAGCAGCGCTCGATCGCCACCATCCACGCGGCCCTGGACGCGGGCGTCACGCTGATCGACACGGCCGACGCCTATCACGTCAACCCCGGGGAGGCCGGCCACAACGAGCGGCTCATCGCCCGGGCCCTGGCCACCTACGGCGGGGACACCAGCGACGTGCTGGTCGCGACCAAGGGCGGCCACATCCGGCCCGGCGACGGCTCGTGGACCGTGGACGGGTCCCCGGCCTACCTGCGCGAGGCCGTGGAAGCGTCGCTGAAGGCCCTCGGCGTGGACGCCATCGGCCTCTACCAGTTCCACCGCCCCGACCCCGGCGTCCCCTACGGGGAGTCGATCGGCGTGCTCAAGGACCTGCTCGACGCGGGCAAGATCCGGCTGGCCGGCATCTCCAACGCGACGATCGCCCAGATCGACACCGCCCGGCGGATCCTGGGCGAAGGCAATCTGGCCAGCGTCCAGAACGAGTTCTCGCCCGCGTTCCGGTCCAGCGAGGCCGAACTGCGGTACTGCGCGGACCTGGGCATCGCGTTCCTGCCGTGGAGCCCGCTCGGCGGGATCGGCCGGGCCGGTGACCTCGGCGCCAAGCACTCAGCGTTCCAGGAGATCGCGGACGCCCACGGCGTCTCGCCGCAGCAGGTCACCCTGGCCTGGATGCTGGCCCTCGCGCCGGTGGTGATCCCGATTCCCGGGGCCAGCCGGCCCGAATCCATCACCGACTCGGCCCAGGCGGCTGGCCTGGTCCTGACCGACGACGAGGTCACCCGGCTCAGCCGGGGCT
Source organism: Actinomycetes bacterium (assembly GCA_025964635.1). GTDB lineage: Bacteria > Actinomycetota > Actinomycetes > Streptosporangiales > Streptosporangiaceae > RYN-230. The sequence goes on from JAOPYP010000542.1 coordinate 17,382, forward strand.
GACCCTGGGGCACGGCGGCCGCCCGGCTTACGCCACGTAGGCCGGGCCGCCGTCATCGTTCGTCATCGGGCGGCCCGCGGCGGCCCACCCGGTCATCCCGTCGCTCACGTTCACCACGGTCCAGCCCGCCCCGGCCAGCGCCAGCGCGGCCTGGTTGGAGCGGCTGCCGGCCCGGCAGATCACGTACACCGGGCCCTCCTGCGGGATCTCCGTGTAGCGGGCCCCGAGCTGGCCGAGCGGGATGTGCATGGCCCCGGGCGCGTGCCCGGCCGTCCACTCGTCTGGCTCCCGGACATCGACCAGAAAGGCGTCCGCGGGCACGTCCGCCGCCGGCACCTGTCCTGGCCGCGCGTTGTCTGTCATGCCGGCCATCCCGTCACGCCGTCCAGTCCGGCCACGCTGGACACCCGGTCATGCTGGTCTTCCGTTCATCTGGCACCCTCCCCGCAAAACGGCCACCCATCAACCCATTGTGGCGCGACGGACACACTCCTGTATATCGATTCGGTGGCCTACTCGCCGTCCGGCACCTCCTGGCCCTGGCCCGTGAGCTCCTCCTGACCGGCCAGCCGCAGGTAGGCGGGAGTGAGCAGCGCGGTCAGGTCCTGTCCGCGGATCTGGACCATGGGCGGCTCGAACGAACGGAGGACCAGGTCGGGCACGGTGGCCGGAACAGTCTGGGCCGCGCGGAGCCGGGCCCGGGTCAGGCCCGGGGACCAGAATCTGTCCAGGGACTCGGCCAGCGGCGGCGCACCTATTTTCCGCAACGGAACCGCTCCCGGGCCGGACGCCCCGGCCGGCCCGGGTTCCTGGGCGGCTGGCCGGCGTCGCAGCGCGCCGAGCAGTTCCTCCCGGCCGCGACCGCGCCAGGCCAGCATCGCGAACGGGTCGTCATCGAACGTCTCGGCCAGCACGTAGCAGACCGCGGCCAGGTGCTTGCACGGAACGCCCCAGTCCGGGCACGAGCAGGACATCTCCAGATCGCGGGCGGACCGCGGGAACAGCGGGGTGCCGCACGCCGCGAACACGTCCTCGATCTCGTGCGGCATCTGCCCGGCCAGCAGCTTGGCCCGGAACAGCGCCTGCGCGCCGAGCGCCCCGGTGACCGAGCGCCACTGCGCGGTGGTCAGCGGCAGCACCCCGATCCGGACCTGGTACGGGGTGGGCCGGGAGCCCTGCACCCGGGCCCGGACCTTCCCGGTGCTCAGCTCGAACTCCATGACCTGGCCGCGCCGGGCGTAGTTCCGGCCGCGGGCCAGCCGGCCGCTCATCCCGAACGACTCCAGCACCTCCACGAACCGGCGGGACCACCACTGCTCGCCGATCGCGCCGCGCTTGCTGCGGGCCTTGATGCCGTTCTCGACCCGGCGCGGAGCGGACGCCTCGGCCCACCAGGAAGTGTCCCGCGCGGCCCGCTCGGGGGGTGACCCGTTCTGCTCAGTCATTCGGGCACCGCCTCGGGTGAGAGCGCCAGCACGTCGCGCAGATCCGCGGTGGACAGCTCGGTGAGCCACCCCTCCCCGGTGCCCACGATCCGCTCGGCCAGCGCCTTCTTGTCCTCGATCATGGCGTCGATCCGCTCCTCCAGCGTGCCCACGCAGACGAACTTGCGGACCTGCACGTCGTTGCGCTGGCCGATGCGGTAAGCCCGGTCGGTGGCCTGATCCTCAACGGCCGGGTTCCACCACCGGTCGAAGTGGATGACGTGGCTGGCGGCAGTGAGATTCAGCCCGGTGCCGCCGGCCTTCAGCGAGAGCAGGAAGACGGCCGGGCCGGTAGCCTCCTGGAACTCCGCGACCAGGGCGTCCCGGGCCTTCTTGGCTGTGCCGCCGTGCAGGTAGAGCACCGGGCAGCCGAGCCGGGCGGCCAGGTAGGGCTGGAGGACCCGGCCGAACTCGGCGTACTGGGTAAAGCAGAGTGCCTTGTCCCCGGCGGCGACGATCTCGTCGCAGATCTCCTCGAGCCGGGCCAGCTTGCCGGAGCGGCCGGGTAGCCGGGAGCCGTCCCCGAGCAGATGAGCCGGATGGTTGCAGACCTGCTTGAGCTTGGCCATGGTGGCCAGCACCAGGCCGCGGCGCTCGATGTCGCCCTCGGCGGCGTCGATCCGGGCCAGCATGTCGGCCACGGTGGCCTGATAGAGCGAGGCCTGCTCGGGCGTCAGCGTGCACCAGATCTTCATCTCGATCTTGTCGGGCAGGTCCGAGATGATCGTCCGGTCGGTCTTGACCCGGCGCAGGATGAACGGGCCGGTGAGCCGCTTCAGCCGGGCCGCGGCCTCCTCGTCGCCGTGCCGCTGCACCGGGACCGCGAAGCTCTCCCGGAACTTCTCGGCCGGGCCGAGCAGCCCCGGGCTGGTGAACTCCATGATCGACCACAGCTCGCCCAGGTGATTCTCGACCGGGGTGCCGGTCAGCGCGAGCCGGGACCGGGCGGGCAGGCCGCGTACCGCGCGGGCCTGCCGGGTGCCCGCGTTCTTGATGTTCTGCGCCTCGTCGCAGACCACCCGGCGCCACGGCACCGCGGCCAGCGCCTCACGGTCCCGGGCGGCCAGCGCGTAGGTGGTGACGACCAGGTCCGCCCCGGTGAGCGCGGCCCGCAGCTCGGCGCCGGACAGCCGGTCCGAGCCGTGGTGCACGTGCACGGCCAGGTCCGGGGTGAAGCGCTCCGCCTCCCGCTGCCAGTTGCCGACCAGCGACATGGGGCAGACGAGGAGCGTCGGGCCAGCGTCCCCCGGTACGCACCGCTCGTGGTCCAGCAGCGCCAGCGTCTGCACGCTCTTGCCCAGCCCCATGTCGTCGGCCAGAATCCCGCCCAGGCCCAGATCGCTGAGGAAGGACAGCCAGGCCAGGCCGCGCTCCTGATAGGGGCGCAGCTCGCCGTGAAACGAGGCCGGGGCGGTCACGGGCGCGAGTGAGCGGTCGGCCTGCCCGGAGAGCAGGTCGCCCAGCCAGCCGTCCGCCGCGACCGCCGTGACCTCGAGATCCTCCTCCGGGCCGCGGAGGCCGGCCACCAGGACGTCACCAGCCCGCATCACGCCCTCGCGGCCGCGCTCCATGAACGTCAGCGCGGCCCGCAGGTTGCGGTCGTCCAGCTCCACCCACTGGCCGCGGACCCGGACCAGGGGGATCTTGAGCTGGGCCAGCTCCGCGAGCTCGTCGGCGTCCAGCGTGGTGTCACCGACGGCCAGGTCGTACCGGAACTCGACCAGGTCGTTCAGGCCGAAGCCACTCCCGCCGGCGCCGCTGGCCGAGGCCGACGGGGTGCTGCCCGAGGCGGCCCGGGACCGTGAAGTCAGCTTGAGGCCCAGCCGGGCCTTCCGGGCCCAGTCCGGGAGCAGCACGCCGAACCCCGCGCCGGACAGCAGCGGGCCGGTCTCCTTCAGGAACCGGAACGCCCCCGCGGTGTCCAGCCCGACCGCCGCGGGCGCCGGGGCCCGCAACGCGTCCTCCAGCTCACCGAACAGCCGGGTGGCCGCGCCCAGCCCGGCCAGCAGTTCCTCGTCGGGGCGGGTGATCCCGCCGGGCGCCCAGCCGCCGCTGCCCGCCCATACGTCGCTGGCGGCCAGCATCAGGCTGGGATCCTCGGATGATTGCAGGGCGAACTCGACGTGCCAGCGATCGTCGGATGGCTGGTCGTCGCCGGGGCCGCCGTCCTCGGAGTGGACGTCTTGGGGCCCGGGTTCCACCAGCCGGAAGCAGGTGCGCACGGGGCCCGCCGGGGCCTGGGTGGCGGCGTGCCACGCGTCCAGGCCGGCGGCCAGCTCGGCCGCCTCCACCTCGTCGTCCGCGGTGGCCACCTCGACCTCGGGATCGGGGCCGGTCAGGGCGGCGGCCCAGCGCTCCGGCACCGGGATCCGGGCCGGCCGCCGGCCGCGCCGCGGCGCGAGC
>JAOPYP010000550.1 GCA_025964635.1 Actinomycetes bacterium
GATCGTCTGGCCCAGGCCAGCGCGCCGCTGGGCGGCAACCTGTCACTTCGTTTCGTGCAGCGCTCGCTGGGGTGGCGGGAGTTCCGCGCGTGGCGCCGCGATGCCGGCCGCCCGCGGCTGGCCGCAGGGAGTAGCCGGCTCGCCGCCGTCGGCCTGCTGGGCCGGCTCATCGACGCGGTGCTGCGGTTGTCACTGCTGCTGCGCGGGCGGGTGCCTGGCGGCACTGCGGCCGCGGCCGAGCAGACCTACCGGTCACAGTCCGACCCGGACACCTGCCCGTACTACGGCCGGGTCACCCGCGACCGGGGTTTCGTTGCCTTGCAGTACTGGTTCTTGTATGCGATGAACGACTGGCGGTCGACCTTCGGCGGTGTCAACGACCACGAGGCCGACTGGGAGCAGGTCACGGTGTTCCTGCCCGACCCGCCGGATCCATCCGCCCGCCCGGCCTGGGTGGCGTTTTCCTCCCATGACGAGGCCGGTGATGATCTGCGCCGCCGGCCGGACGACCCCGACCTGCAGTGGCGGGACACACACCCGGTCGTCTTCGCGGGCGCCGGATCGCACTCGGGTGCCTACCTGCCGGGTGATTACCTGGTGACCGTCGAGCCGCCCGCGCTCGGGCGCCTGCTCGCCGCAGTGCGCCACCTGGGTCGGCTGCTGCTCCCCTGGACGCGCACGCACGCCGGCACCGCGTTCGGCATCCCGTTCATCGACTACCGCCGGGGTGACGGTCCCGGGGTGGGGCCCGGCGAGGCGAGGACATGGCGCCCGGTCCTTGTCGACGACCAGACCCCCTGGCTGCGTGACTACCGCGGGCTGTGGGGGCTGGACACCGGCGACCCGTTCGGCGGGGAGCGCGCCCCGGCCGGCCCGCGTTACGAGCGGGGCGGGCCGGTCCGGCTGTGCTGGTCGGACCCGGTGGGCTGGGCCGGCCTGGACAAGGAGGCACCCTGCCCCGCGGCGGACCGGCGGGCACTGGCGGGCCGGGTCACTGAGGTAGGCGTCCAGCTCGCCGCGGCCACGCAGGACGTCGAAGCCCGCGGCGATGAACTGCGCCGTGCCCGGGCCGGCATCCGGGCGCTGGGCAGCCGCGGGACCCGGGCGGATCTCACCACGCTGTCCGCATTGGAGAACTCTGTCGCGCAGGCACGGATACGCCGCCAGGCGCTCGCGGAAGAACGCGATGCCCTGGCGCATGCCTCCGCTCACGGCCTTCCCCCCGAGGAACCGCACGCCCACCTGCGGCACCGGGCGCTGCCGAACGCCGGCCCGGCCCGCACCCGCAGCCGCGCTCTGCGGGTGTGGTCCAACGTCTCAGCATCATTCCTCCTGGCCGGGCTCGCAGTGGCGATCCTCGGCCATCTCGGCGCCCTGGTGCCCGCCTTCGGCACAGTGGCGCTCGTCATGCTGAGCGCGGAAGCGTTCGCCCGACGGCATCTAGCACAGTTCCTCGCGGGCCTGATCGCCGTGGCGGCCGTGGCCGCCCTGGTCTTTCTGGCCGTCTGGGCCGCCGCGGGCCACTGGCGCTCCGCCACGGCAGCCCTGCTCATCCTGGCCGCCGTCGCCCTCCTGCTCGCCAACATCCGCGACTTCTTCATCAAACGCTGACCGCTGGTGCAGGCCCAATCCCGGAACAGCTCGCGAAGTCCCCACGGCATGCCGGACTTGCCCGCGAAGCCGGTACGGGCACCCAGATGCTGCCACCCGGCGGTCCCGGGACTGACCCCAAATGACACGCCGGCTCGTGGCCGGCATGCGGCCCGGCCTGGTCAGGGACGGGTAGTTCCGAGCGCGGCCGTGATCTCCTGGATGGCCTCGGCCTCGGCGGGGCTCACGCTCTGCCCGCCCTCCTTGTGGGCGGCCGCGACGTTGCTCGCGAGGGCGAGGATGAAGCGCCGGTATTCGTCCAGTTCCCCGGTCATGGCCTTGCTCTGGAGCAGCGCGACCGCGTCGCGGAGGTGCTGCAGCCCGTTTTCCCTGAGTTCTGCGGCAGAGTGATATCTCGTGTGGTCCGTCTCGGGCTTCGCCGCGACAATCTCGTCGAGGAGTTCGCTCTCGCCGTGCTCGGCACGCGCTTCGACATAGGCCTTCGACATCGCGATGGACTCGCGGATCGTCCCCCCGCGCGCCGCGGTGACCACGATCATGCCAGCGCTCGGCGGGCCCTCGAGCACCACTTTCCATTCCTCGGGTGAGAAGGCTGCTTTTGACGTCATTCGATGCTCTTTTCCCATCGGTGCGGAATCGGGAACTGCGCGCGCGGAGAAGAAACGCACGATAACGATCATCCCCGGGCTGGCGCCACCGACACCGACCCAGGGCAGCAGGGTGTGCTCAGGTCTGTTCCGTAGTCATCTATCAGCTTCATTGGCGCCGGCTCCGCCGCGGTGGTGCGGCAGGCTTGGCTGCCGCACCACGTTGGCGGATCAGTCGCCGTAGTACGCCTGCTCGGCAATCACCGGAGCGACGGTCAGAGCCTCCTCGCGCCGTCCGGCGCGATGCCTGGCCGAGAACATCGCGCCGCGGGCTGGCATCGCCGGTGCGAAGCGGGCCAGGCCGGTCGGCCTGGCCATGTCGGCGTAGATCGCATCGACGCCACCGCGCATGAAGTACGCCTCATGCCAGAAGCCGGTACCGCCGGAGTCCTTGAGGAAGTCTT
>JAOPYP010000571.1 GCA_025964635.1 Actinomycetes bacterium
CCCGCCCCAGCCCGGCCGTCCCGGCGAGCCGCTGCTCGTACACGTACAGGGCGGGCTCGTCCCCGGCGACCAGGATGCCCTGGCGCTGCCAGTCGCCCAGCAGGCGGGCGGCGTCGTGGTACTCCTCACCCGGCCGCCCCGGGTCCTGGCGGGGCAGGATCAGCCGGACCACGTTGTGCGGGTCCGCGTCGCGCAACTGCTGGGCGGTGTCCTGGCCGATGACGTCGTACGGTGGGGAGGTGACCTCCGCGAGTCCGCTCACCCGTTCCGGGGCATAACGGACTCCACGGAATGGAGCGAGCTCGAGTCCGGCTGGCCCCGGCGACGGCTGTTCCCCGCCGGACGGAAGGATCTGCACATATGACAGAAGCACCATGGGGCGGCCAGGATTCCCGCCCGGCGGAAAATCCGCCGCCGGAGGACGGCACTCCCGGCGTTCCGGCCCCGCATGGTGACGTGTACACCTGGTACCAGCGGGGGCTGGAGTTGCTCGGCCGGGGCAGCCCGGCGGCCGCCGCCCAGCTCCTGGAACGGGCCGCCGAGGCCGAGCCGGGGTCCCGCAGCGTGCTGGAGGCCCTCGGCCGCGCCCAGTTCGACACCCGCCGCTACGGCGATGCCGCGGTGACCTTCCGGCGGATTGTCGAGGCCAGCCCGAGTGACGACTACGCCCATTTCGGGCTGGGCCTGGCGCTGGCCCGGATCGGCGACCACCGGGGCGCCGCCGAGCACCTGGCGCTGGCCGCCGCGATGCGGCCCGAGCTGCGGCACTACACCGACGCGCTGCGGGGCGTGCGGGCCACCCTGAAGGCCAGGTCAGAGGCGTCCGGGGAGCCGCCCGGCGCCCCCGCCTGACCACGCCCTGCCACCGATCCCGGGGGCTGGGGGCCGGGGCGGGCAGACCGTTAGTGCTAATTCGAAGGACTTTCCCGGGAACCAGGAACTGAGGACGGGCATGCCTGCTGAGGCCGCTGAGCGCGATCATGACACCGGGCTGGCCGGCTTCCTGCGGGGCAGCCCGGATCCGCTCTGCCAGGCCTACGACGTGGCCCTGCTGGACCTGGACGGCGTGGTCTACCTGGGTGACGCCGCCGTGCCCGGCGCACCCCAGGCGCTGGCCAAGGCGGCCGACGCGGGGATGCGGCTCGCGTACGTGACCAACAACTCCTCCCGCACGCCGTCGGCGATCGCCGCGCAGATCGCCAGCTTCGGGGTCGCCGCCACGGCCGCCGACGTGGTCACCTCGGCCCAGGCCGCCGCGACGCTGCTGGCCGGCCGGCTGGCCCAGGGCTCGGCCGTGCTCGTCGTGGGCGGGAACGGCCTGCGCGCCGCGGTCCGGGAACGGGGATTCCGGCCGGTCACCACGGCCCTGGAGCGGCCCGCGGCGGTCGTGCAGGGCTTCGCCCCCGGCATCGGCTACTCGCTGCTGTGCGAGGGTGCCCTGGCGGTCCAGGCCGGGGCCTGGTACGTGGCCTCGAACGCGGACGCGACCATGCCCACCGTCCGCGGCCGGCAGCCCGGCAACGGCGCGCTCTGCCAGGTGATCGTGCACTCGACCGGGCAGCAGCCGGTGGTCGCGGGCAAGCCCGAGCCCCCGCTGCACGCCGAGGCGGTGGCCCGGACCGGCGCGCGTAACCCGCTGGTGGTCGGGGACCGGCTGGACACCGACATCGAGGGCGCGGTCCGGGCCGGCGCGCCCAGCCTGCTGGTGTTCACCGGCGTCACCCGCCCTGAGGATGCCGTGCTCGCCGGCCCGGGCCAGCGTCCGACCTACCTGGCCGCCGACCTGGCCGGCCTGCTCGCCCCGCACCCGCCCATCGCGGCTGAGCACGGCGCCTTCCGCTGCGGCGGCTGGACCGCGCGGCGCCCGGACGGGGAGTCCCCGCTGGTCCTGGAGGGTTCCGGGGACGCCATCGACGGGCTGCGCGCCCTCTGCGCCGCGGCCTGGTCCGCCGGCCACGTCACCCCGGAGCTGATCCGGCCCGCGCTGGCTGCGCTGCCGGGCTGACTCCGGGCCTCCACCCACAGGGGGATGCGGGCCGGCCGTGCGGGCGATGCGCGGACCCCGCCGCGACCGGAAGACTGTCCTTGCGCGGAAGGCGGGCACCCGGCCCGGGGGGCGCGAATCCGAAAGGACATCTCAATGATCGAGGCGATGAGCCTCACGAAACGCTACGGGGACAAGGTCGCGGTGGACGACCTGTCATTCAGCGTGGAGCCAGGCAAGATCACCGGCTTCCTCGGCCCGAACGGGGCGGGCAAGACCACCACCATGCGGCTCATTCTCGGGCTGGACCGCCCGACCAAGGGCACCGTCACCGTCCACGGCAAGGACTTCCGCCGGCTGGCCCACCCGATGCGGGAGGTGGGCGCGCTGCTGGACGCCAAGGCGGTGCACGGCGGCCGCAGCGCCTACAACCACCTGCTCTGCCTGGCCCAGACGAACAACCTGCCCGCCCGCCGCGTCGGCGAGGTGCTCGAGCTGGTCGGCCTGACCGAGGTGGCCAAGAAGCGGTCGAAGGGGTTCTCCCTCGGCATGGGCCAGCGCCTGGGCATCGCCGGCGCGCTGCTCGGCGACCCGGCCATCCTGATGTTCGACGAGCCGGTCAACGGGCTGGACCCCGAGGGCATCCTGTGGATCAGGAACCTGATGAAGGCGCTCGCCGCCGAGGGCCGCACCGTGTTCGTGTCCAGCCACCTCATGTCCGAGATGGAGAACACCGCGGATCATCTGCTCGTCATCGGCCGGGGGCGGCTCATCGCCGACTGCACCGTGGCGGAGTTCATCGCCCGTAACTCGGTGCAGACCGTCCGGGTGCGCACGCCCCAGGCCGACGCGCTGCGCAGCGCGGTGGCGCTGGCCGGCGGCCACGTTGCCGACGCCGCGGACGGCTCGTTCGTGGTCCAGGGCCTGGCCCCGGACCAGATCGGCGACCTGGCCTTCGAGCGCGGCATCCGGCTGCACGAGCTGGCCCAGGCGCACGCCTCGCTGGAGCAGGCGTTCATGGAGCTCACCGCGTCCAGCGTGGAGTTCCACGCGCACGCCGACATCGACGGATCCGGGTCCGGCACGGGGGCAGCCCAGCCGGTGACCACGGGAGAGGTGCTCTGACATGGCCACGACTACTCAGCTGCCAGGCAGTTCCGCGCCGGCCCTGCGGTCCGCGCCGTCTGGCCGGGCCGGGTTCCTGGGTGCGCTCCGTTCGGAGTTCACCAAGATCCGTTCGGTCCGGTCCACCTACTGGACCCTCATCGCCCTGGTCGTGGTCACGATCGGGATCGGCGCGCTGGCCTGCGTGGGAGCGGTCTCCCGCGGGAGTGATGTCCGCGGGCCCGGCTTCGACGCGACCCAGCGCAGCCTGGCCGGCCTGATCCTGGGCCAGCTGATCATCACGGTGCTCGGGGCGCTGACCGTGACCTCGGAGTACTCGACCGGGATGATCCGCACCTCGCTGACGGTGCAGCCGCGCCGGGGCACCCTGCTCGCGGCCAAGGGCGTGGTCTTCACCCTGGTCAGCCTGGTCACCGGGCTGGTCGCGTCGTTCGTGTCGTTCTTCATCGGCCAGGCCATCCTGTCCTCCAAGCACCTGGACGTCAGCCTGGGCGATCCCAACGTGCTGCGGGCGGTCATCGGGGGCGGCCTGTTCCTGGCCGTCTGCGGGATGCTGGCGTTCGGCCTCGGCACGCTGCTGCGGCACACCGCGGGGGCGATCACGGCCTCGATCGGGCTGCTGTTCGTGCTGTTCGTGCTGATCAACTTCCTGCCGTCGAGCTGGCAGAACCACGTGGACAAGTGGATCCCGTTCAACGCGGGCAGCCAGATCTGGTCCACGGTCGCCCCGCAGGGTAATCCGCCCATGTTCTCGCCGTGGACCGGGTTCGCGGTGTTCACGGCCTACGCGGTGATCGCGATCGCCGCGGGGGCGTTCGTCTTCCTGAAGCGGGACGCGTAGGACCGCGCGTCCCGGGGACACTCGCCTGGCGGCCGGGGGCTGCCGCCAGGCGAGTGCTCCTTTCATGGCGGGCTGCGGGTTTTGTGGCGGGTTGCGGGGCGAACTGCTCACGACTCGGGCTGGCAGTGCGGGCACCAGAACGTGATCCGCGCCTCCGGGTCGGTCTCCTGACCGGGCGCCTGGCCGGCCCGGAGGATGAGGCGGCCGCACCGGCGGCAGCGGCGCCCGCCCCGCCCGTACACCCAGTGCTCCTCCCCGCGCACCCGCGATCCGGTCGTGATGTGCCCGATCCGGTCCTTATTGGCGTCCAGCAGCCGGTGGGCGAGCCGCACCATCCCGGCCGGGTCGCTGATCTCGCCGGCCGGCCGCCACGGGTGAACGCCGCGCAGGAACAGCAGCTCGCACTTGTACACGTTGCCGATGCCGGCCAGATTGCGCTGGTCCAGCAGCGCCTCGCCCGCCGGGCGCCCCGGGTCGGCCAGCAGGCGGCGCACGGCCTCCTCCGCCTGGCCGGCGTCCCAGCCCGGGCCGAGGAGATCCGGGCCGAGGTGGCCCACCACGTCCTCTTCCTTCGCGGTGGGCAGCACCTCGACCACGCCGAGCTGGTAGCCGACCGCCTGCCAGGTGTCGTTGGCGAGAATCAGCCGGGCCTTGTGGCCCTCGGACAGCCGGGCTGCGGCCGGGCGCACCCGCCACGACCCGTCCATCTTCAGGTGGGTGTGCACGGTGAGGCCGCCCTCGACCCGGGTGAGCAGGTGCTTGCCCCGGGACAGCGACTCAGTGACCTGGCGGCCGGTCAGGTCGGTGGTGGCGTACCGGGGGACCCGGAAGTCACTGCGGGTCAGCACCCGCCCGGCCAGCGCCTCCCGCAGCCGCTTCGCCGCGTGCCAGACCGTGTCTCCCTCGGGCACGGCTCACCCCCGCCCGCTGGTCACAGCAGCTTACGGAGGCGGAGCAGGTCGGTGAGGCTGGCGCCGACCTTCACCCGGCCGGTCAGCCAGGAGCGGGCAAAGCGCTTCGGATCGCCCGCTACCGCCAGCAGCTCGTCACCGGAGGCCGAGAACCGGACCTGGGCCGGCGGGTCGTCCGGGCCGGCCTCCGTGACCGGGCCGGGGCCGTCCGGGCCGAGCTTGGTGACGAACGTGATGCCGAGGTCGGTGACCGTGCAGCTGAGGGAGCGGTCGGCCAGGATCGCGGCCCGCTTCTGCGGATCGATCTCGGCGAGACGTCCCGCCAGCGCCTCCAGCGCCGTCCGGCATTCCTCAGCAGTCGCCATGTCGCCTCGCTTCCCGGAGAGTGTCCATTGTGCAACTCCCGGCCCGTTGATGACGCCATGGGCGTGGCGCCAGCCGTTGGTGGCGCCTCCGGCCGCTCCCGGACGGTAGCGTTTCGTCCGGGACCCCCGCAGCCCGCAACCCTGCCGAGGAGCGCGACGTGACGCAGAACGATCCGGTGGCACCCGGCGCGATCGCCCCCGGAACTACCCCCGGGAGCGCCGTGATCACTGGTGACCCACGGGTGGATCAGGCCCTGGGCCGGCTCGGCGAGCTGGCGGACCTGCCGCTGCCCGAGCACGCGGCGGTCTTCGAGCACGTTCACGCGGAGCTGACCGGGGCGCTGGGTACGCTTGAGCCAGGAAACGACCAGTTTCCGCGCGCGCCCATCGCGTCCGCCCAGATTCCGCCCGCAGCGGCTGCTCATGGAACTCCCGCGACCCCGGACAGCTGAACGGCGAGGCAGCCACTGCATGAGTACCAGGAGACGTCTCGACGCCGAACTGGTGCGCCGTGGGCTGGCCCGGTCCCGCGAGCACGCCGCGGAACTGGTCACCGCCGGGCGTGTGGTGGTGGGAGGCCAGTCCGCGGGCAAGACCGCGACGCAGGTCACCGCCGATGACCCGATCGCGGTCCAGGACGCCGGCGCCGGCCCTGAGTACGCGTCCCGGGGCGGGCGCAAGCTCGCCGGCGCACTGGCGGCCTTCCCCGCCCTGTCCGTGGCGGGCCGCCGCTGCCTGGACGCCGGCGCGTCCACCGGCGGCTTCACCGACGTGCTGCTGCGCGCGGGCGCGGCGCGGGTGATGGCGGTGGACGTGGGTTACGGCCAGCTCGCGTGGGCGCTGCGCAGCGACGACCGGGTGACCGTGCTCGACCGGGTCAACGTGCGGTACCTGGAGCCGGAGCAGGTGGCCCCCCCGCCATCCCTGGTCACCGCGGACCTCTCGTTCATCTCGCTCAGCCTGGTGCTGCCCGCCCTGGGCCGCTGCGCGGCCCCGGACGCCGACTTCCTGCTCCTGGTGAAACCCCAGTTCGAGGTGGGCAAGGGGCACGTCGGCCCGGGCGGGGTAGTGCGTGATCCGGGCCTGCGGGCCGCGGCGGTCACCGCGGTGGCCACGGCCGCCGCGGGCAGCGGCCTGGGCGTGGCGGGGGTCACCGCCAGCCCGCTGCCCGGCCCGGCCGGGAACGTGGAGTACTTCCTCTGGCTGCGCCGCGGCGCGCCGCCGCTGGACGCGGCCACGCTCGCGCGGGTCATCGCGGAAGGACCACAGTGAATCCCCACCGGACGGTGCTCGTCACCGTGCACACGGGACGCAGCGCCGCGGTGACCAGTGCCCGGCTCGTGGTGGAGATGCTGCTCTCCGCCGGGATAGCGGTGCGCATCGTGGACACCGAGGCCGGCGAGCTGCAGTGCCCGGGCGCGGAGGTGGTCGCGGCCACGCCCGACGCGGCGCGCGGCGCCGAGATGGTCCTCGTCCTCGGCGGTGACGGGACGCTGCTGCGGGTGGCCGAGATGACCCGGCCGGCCGGGGTGCCGCTGCTGGGAGTGAACCTCGGGCACGTCGGGTTCCTCGCCGAGGCCGAATACGACGACCTGCCCAACGTGATCGACCGGGTCATCACCCGCCAGTACAGCGTCGAGCAGCGGATGACGGTCGACGTGACCGTGCGGCAGAACGGCACGGTCATCGCCCGGACGTGGGCGCTGAACGAGGCCAGCGTGGAGAAGGTGGCGCGGGAACGGATGATCGAGGTGATCACCGAGATTGACGGGCGGCCGCTGTCCCGGTGGGGATGCGACGGCGTGGTCTGCGCCACGCCGACCGGGTCCACCGCGTACGCGTTCTCCGCGGGCGGCCCGGTCGTGTGGCCGGAGGTCGAGGCGCTGCTGATGGTGCCGATCAGCGCGCACGCCCTGTTCGCGGGCCCGCTGGTGATTTCGCCCAGTTCGCTCCTCGCGGTCGAGGTGCTCGGGGGACCCGCCGTCGGCCAGTCGTTCGCGGGCGTGCTGTGGTGCGACGGGCGCCGCCGGGTGGACCTGCCCGCCGGTGCGCGGATCGAGGTCCGGCGCGGCGCCACCCCGGTCCTGCTGGCCCGGCTGCGCGGCGGGGACGACGCCGCGGCGGGCGGCGCGCCATTCACTGACCGGCTGGTCGCGAAGTTCGGCCTGCCGGTCGCCGGCTGGCGGGGACGCCCGGGTGCCCGCCACATCGAACAGGAGCCACGCGCTCATGCTTGAGGAAGTACGCATCAACGCGCTCGGCGTGATCGAGGACGCCGTGCTGGAGCTGTCCCCGGGGTTCACCGTGGTCACCGGCGAGACCGGGGCGGGCAAGACCATGGTCGTGACCGGCCTGGGCCTGATGTTCGGCGGCCGGGCCGACCCGGCCCGGGTGCGGCCCGGATCTGACCGGGCCACGGTCGAGGGCCGGCTGCGCATCGACCCGGCCGGCCGGGTGGCCGTGCAGGTCACTGAGGCGGGCGGCGAGCTCGACGACGACGGGGCCACGCTGATCGTCAGCCGCTCGGTGTCCGCGGAAGGGCGCTCACGCGCCTACGCCGGCGGTCATTCCGTGCCCGTGTCACTGCTCACCTACCTGGCCGATGACCTGGTCGCCGTGCACGGCCAGGCCGACCAGCAGCAGCTGCTGCGGCCGGGCCGGCAGCGGGAGTCGCTGGACCGCTTCGCGGGGCCGGCGCTGGCCGCGGTGGCCGCCGACTACCACCGGGCCTACCAGTGGCACCGCGACGTCCGCAGCGAGCTGGAGGAACTGACCGGGAGGGCGCGCGAGCGCGCCCAGGAAGGGGAGGACCTGCGCCGCGGGCTGGCTGAGATCGAACGGCTGGAGCCGGTCGCGGGGGAGGACGTGGAACTGCGGGCCGAGGAGGAGCGGCTGGCCAACGCGGATGAGCTGCACACCGCGGCCAGCACGGCTCACGACGCGCTGCTCGGCGATCCGTCCAGCGGGTCCTACGACCTGCCCGACGCGGTCAGCCTGCTGGCCACCGCGACCCAGGCGCTGGAGGCGGCCGCCGCCCACGACGCGGTGCTGGGCGGGCTGGCGGCCCGGCTGTCCGAGGCGGCCTACCTGATCTCCGACATCGGCGCGGAACTCGCCTCGTACGTGGAGTCGGTGGAGGCGGACCCGGCCCGGCTGGCCGCCGTGCAGCAGCGGCGCGCCGACCTGACCCGGCTGATCCGCAGCTACGGGACCGCCGGGGCCACCGCGGACGGCGAGGGCGGCGACGTGGCGGCCGTCCTGGCCTGGGCCGGGCAGGCCGCCGGCCGGCTGGGTGAGCTGGACGGTGACGACGACCGGATCACCGGCCTGGCCGCGGACGCCGAGCGGCTCGGCGCGGCCGTCGCCGGGCTGGCCGGCCAGCTCACCACGCTGCGCAAGGAGGCCGCCGCGCGCTTCGCCTCGGAGGTGACTGCCGAGCTGGCCGTCCTGGCCATGCCGCACGCGTCGCTGACCGTGGCGGTCACGCCGCAGGAGGAATTCGGGCCGCACGGCGCGGACGAGGTGGAGATCCGGCTGGCCGCGCACCCGGGGGCGCCGGCGCTGCCACTGGCCAAGGGCGCCTCGGGCGGTGAGCTGTCCCGGGTCATGCTCGCGATCGAGGTGGTGTTCGCCGGCGCCGACCCCGTGCCGACCTTCGTGTTCGACGAAGTCGACGCGGGCGTGGGCGGCAAGGCCGCGGTGGAGATCGGGCGGCGGCTGGCCCGGCTGGCCCGGCTCGCCCAGGTCATCGTGGTCACCCACCTGCCCCAGGTCGCCGCGTTCGCCGACACCCACCTGGTGGTGGAGAAGGCGGGCGACGGCAGCGTGACGCGCAGCGGGGTGACCCGGCTCGACGACTCCGGGCGGGTCACGGAGCTGTCCCGCATGCTGGCCGGCCTCGAGGACTCCGAGTTCGGCCGCGCGCACGCGGGCGAGCTGCTGACCGCCGCCGCGGCGGAACGGGCGGCGGCCGCTGAGCACCGGGCTGGCTGAGCACCGGGCTGGCTGAGCACCGGGCCAGGCTGGGCACCGGGCCGGGCTGGGCTGGACGGGGGCTGAACGCGAGCTGAGCGTCCGCGCCGGCCCGCCGGCCCTGGAGCATCTGGTGATGCGGTGTGTGGCCCCGTCCACTCGGCCCGTCTGGCAGGATGGACTGCGATGATGGCCCCGTTCCTGAAACTCCCGATAAAGCACCGGAGCAGGCCAGAGGACCTGCCGGGTGTAATCGGGCCTGCCCGGCTGGACCGCCGGACCAAGAACCTCACCAAGCGCCTGCGGATGGGCGAGATCGCCATCATCGACCACGCGGACCTCGACCGGCTCGGGGCCGAGGCCCTGCTGCGGCGGCAGGTCGCGGCGGTGGTGAACGTCGCGCCCAGCATCAGCGGCCGGTACCCGAACGCCGGCCCCCAGCTGCTGATCGAGGCCGGGGTACCGCTGGTGGACGACGTCGGCCCGGACGTATTCACCAAGGTCAGCGAGGGCACCCTGGTCCGGTTGCAGGGCGACACGGTGTACGTCGGCGACCAGGTCGTCGCCAAGGGACGGGTCCAGACGGCCGAGACGGTGGCCGAGGCGATGACCGAGGCCAAGGACGGCATCGCGGCCCAGCTCCAGGACTTCGTGACCAACACCCTGGAGTACGTGAGAGGCGGCGAGGGCGGCCTGCTGGTCGACGGCATCGCCACCCCCGACCTGCGGACCAAGATCGAAGGGCGGCACGTGCTGGTCGTGGTGCGCGGCAACCGCTTCCGCGAGGACCTCGCGGTGCTGCGGCCCTACATCCGCGAGTTCAAGCCCGTCATGGTGGGCGTGGACGGCGGGGCCGACGCGCTGCTGGAAGCCGGCTACCTGCCTGACCTGATCGTCGGGGACATGGACTCGGTCACCGACGAGGGACTGCACTGCGGCGCGGAACTGGTGGTGCACGCCTATCCCAACGACGGCCGGGCGCCCGGCCAGGAACGGGTCGAGCGCCTGGGCCTGCCGTCGGTGGTCTGTGCCGCCGGCGGGACCAGCGAGGATGTCGCCCTGCTGATGGCGGACGCCAAGGGCGCCACCCTGATCGTGGCCGTCGGCACGCACAACACCCTGGATGAGTTCCTGGACAAGGGCCGCGCCGGGTACGCGAGCACCTGGCTGACCAGGCTCCGGGTCGGCAGCAAGCTGGTGGACGCCAAGGGCGTTAGCCGGCTCTACCGTCAGCGCATCTCCGGCTGGGCCCTGATGCTGCTGGTGCTGGCCGCCTGTACCACCATCCTGGTGGTCATGCTCGCGTCGCCCGCAGGCCAGATCTTCTTCACGTACCTCGGCACCCAGTGGGACGGCGTGAAGTACTGGCTCAGTGGATTGTTCTAGGCCAGCCTCCCGTGATCGATTTCCGCTACCACCTCGTGTCCATCGTGGCCGTTTTCCTCGCGCTCGCGATCGGGATCGTGGTCGGGTCCACCGCGCTGAAGCCGGCCGTGCTCAGCGGGCTGCAGACCACCGCGAACGCAGAGAAGAAGCGGATCGACGCGCTGTACGCGCAGAACAACCTGTATAAGCAGCAGATCACCGCGGACCAGGCTTACGCCCAGGCGGGCGAGCACCACATGCTGCACGGCCTGCTGGACGGGCAGCGGGTGGTCCTGGTCACCGCGCCCGGTTTCCAGGGCGGGATGGCCACGGGGATCACGTCGACGCTCACCCAGGCGGGCGCGACCGTGAGCGGCCAGGTGCAGCTGCAGAGCCAGTTCTTCGCGACGGGCACCCAGTCGGACCTGGACACGCGCAACCGGCAGCTGACGCCGGCCGGGGTCACCCTGCGCGCCGGCACGGCCCAGGCCCAGGCCGCTGAGCTGATCGCCAGCGCGATCCTGACCAAGAACGGCCCCACCGATTCCCCGGCCGGAGTGGCCGACGCCGCCGGCAAAGCGATCCTCAGCGGCTATGCCGCCGGAGGTTTCCTGAGTACCAGCGGGAACCCGGCCGATCGTGCCACCCTGGCTGTCGTGATAATCCCGGGCACCCCGCCCGCGACCAGCGGCGCCAGCAGCGCGAGCCAGACTCTGGTGTCCGTGGCCCAGCAGCTGAACCTGGCCGGCAACGGCACCGTCATGGCCGGTCCGCTCACGGGCTCCGGGACGGGGAGCGCCATCGACGTGCTCCGGTCGGACGGGCGGTCGGACCGCTTCAGCAGCGTGGACGATGCGGACTACACGGTCGGCCAGATCGTCGTGGCGCAGGCCCTGTACGAGCAGATGACCGCGGGCCGCACCGGCAACTACGGGGCCCTGAACAACCCGGCCTCGGCCGTCCCGAGCCCCGCGCCCACCCCCTCGCCGTCCACGACAGCCTCGTCCGCCGCGAAGCAGTCCGCGGGCCCCAAGCGCACCAGCGGGCGGTCCGCCACCCCCGGCACCAGCGCGCCGGCGAGCGCCCGGTGAGCCAGGGAGCCACTGCCCGGCGCGCCGCCGGGGCCCTGGCCGGCG
>JAOPYP010000595.1 GCA_025964635.1 Actinomycetes bacterium
GCTGCTGCCCGCCATCGCGCTGACCGCGAGCCACGGGGGCCACGTGGCGGGCGTCGGCGGCGACCGCGATGCGATGCTGGCCGGGGCGGTGGTGGCCGGCCTGGCCACGCTGATCGCGGTGGCGCACCGGCGCCAGCCCCGCGAGCCGGCCGGCTGCTGCCCCTGACCGGTGCGGGTTAAAGATGAAAAGCAGCAACCTCCGCAACGAAGACCACCGAGGGGATGACGACATGAGTTCTGCCGGAGAGGCCCGGCCACTGCCACGGGTAGCGGTGCTGGGCGCCGGGACGATGGGCCGGGGGATGACGCACAGCCTGCTGCGCAACGGGTTCACGGTGGATGTGTGGGACCGGACCCCGGAGCGCGCTGCGCAGCTCGCGGCGGACGGCGCGACCGCCCACGAGGATGCGCCGGACGCGGTGCGCGAGGCGGGCGTCGTGATCACCATGGTCGCGGACGCGGATGCGGTGAACCAGGTGGCCTTCGATTTCGGGATGCTGGAGGCGATGCGGCCGCAGGCGGTCTGGGCGCAGATGGGCACGATCGGCGTGACCGCCACGGAGGAGCTGGCTGCCCAGGTCAGCAAGGAACGGCCGGACGTGTACTTCGTGGACGCGCCGGTGTCCGGCACCCGTGCCCCGGCCGAGAACGGCCAGCTGCTGATTCTGGCGTCTGGCCCGGAGCAGGCCAAGCCCGTAGTCGAGCCGGTGTTCGCCGCGCTCGGCCGGGAGACGAAGTGGCTCGGCGAGGCGGGCGCGGGCAGCAAGCTCAAGCTGGTCATGAACTCCTGGCTGGTCTTCCTGGTCGAGGGAGCGGCGGAGATCATGGCCCTGGCCGACTCGCTCGGCGTGGATCACCAGCAGGTGCTGGACTTCCTCAGCGCCGGGAACCTGTCCAATCCGGCCGCGGCGGCCAAGTTCGCCAAGATGGACTCCGGCGATGACTCGCCGGACTTCGCCCTGCAGTGGGCGCTCAAAGACATCCGGCTGGCCATGGACGCCTCCGGCCGGCGGCTGCCGATGCTGGAGGTGGTCCGCGACCGGTGGGCCGCGCTCGTCAGCCAGGGTCTGGGTGACCGTGACGTGAGCGGGGCCCGGCACGGCCTCGGCTAGCCAGCTAGCCGGGCCCGTGTGCCCGTCGCCAGGGAGGCTGTGTGGCTGGTGGGGCTCATGTTGCTGAGGTGCTCCCGCGCGGGCGTCCTCTAGTTAGTGATCAACCGATTGGTGTCGTCCTGGCAACACCTATCGGTTGATCACGATCGCAGGAGGCGGGACGGGCTGCACACCAGTAACAGTGGTCACGTCAGTAACAAGGGTCCCGCGGGGGAGATGGCTGCCCAACCGCCCGGTCCGCGGACGCTCACCGAGGGCGCCTCGCCGGGCTGCGGGGCAGGGCCGGACTAGAGTGCTGGTCGTGGACAGCCGGCGGCGGATACCGCGCACCGACACGCTGCTCGCGCAGCCCCCGTTCACGGAGGCGGTCGGCCGGCTGGGCACCGGCCTGGTCAAGGAGGCCATCACGGCCGCCCAGGACCGGGCCCGCCGCGGTGAGATCGCGCCGGAGGACGTGCCGGACCTGGCCGCCGGGCTGCTGCCCGCCAGCGCCACCACGCTGCGCCCGGTCATCAACGCCACCGGGGTGCTGTTGCACACCAACCTCGGCCGTGCCCCGCTGTCCGGCGCGGCCCGGTCCGCCCTGGCCGCCAGCGCCGGCTGCACCGATGTGGAGTTCGACCTGGCCACCGGCCAGCGGGCCCGGCGCGGCCGCGGCGCCCTCGACGCGCTGCGCGCGGCCTGCCCGCAGGCGGAGGCCGTGCACATCGTCAACAACAATGCGGCCGCGCTGGTGCTGGCCGCGACCGCGCTGGCCAGCGATCGCGAGATCATCGTCAGCCGCGGTGAGATGGTGGAGATCGGCGACGGCTTCCGCCTGCCCGACCTGCTGGCCTCGACCGGGGCTCGGCTCCGCGAGGTCGGTACCACGAACCGGACCACCGTCGCCGACTACGCCGCGGCGATCGGACCGGATACCGGCTTCATCCTCAAGGTGCACCCGTCAAACTTCCGCGTCCTGGGCTTCACCAGCGAGGCGACGATCGCGGAGCTGGCTGCGATCAGGCCCGCAGAGATGACGGCCGGGACCGGGGTGCCGGGCCGGGAGCCAGGCCCGGTTCCGGTGGTCGCGGACATCGGCTCCGGGCTGCTGGCCCCGGAGCCGGTGCTGCCTGACGAGCCGGACGCCGCGACCGCGCTGGCCAGCGGGGCGGCCCTGGTCACCGCCAGCGGGGACAAGCTGCTCGGCGGGCCGCAGGCCGGGCTGCTGCTCGGCCGGGCCGGGCTGATCACGGCGTTGCGGCGGCACCCGCTGGCCCGGGCGCTCCGGGTGGACAAGCTGACCCTGGCCGCGCTGGAGGCCACGCTGCGCGGCCCGGCCACGCCGACCGCGACGGCCCTGCACGAGCCCGTCCAGGGACTCCGTGACCGCGCCGCGCGGCTGGCCGCCGACCTGGCCGGGGCCGGGCTGGATGCCCGGGCCGCCGAGAGTGACGCGGTGGTGGGCGGCGGTGGTGCACCGGGGGTCCGGCTGCCCAGCGCCGCCGTGAGTCTCCCGGCCACGCTCGCGGGTTCGTTGCGGAAAAACAATCCACCGGTGGCGGGCCGGGTCGAGGACGGCCGGCTGCTGCTGGACCTGCGGACCGTCGATCCGGCCGACGACGCCGCGCTGCGCGCGGCCGTGCTCGCCGCCGCGACGGCCAGTCAGGACGCGGCCCGCCCCTAGGCGGGTCGCGCGGAACCGCCCGTAGGCGGGTCGCGGAATCAAGCCGGAACCGGCCGGGCCCGGGTCCGCGGAGTCAGGCCCCGACGCGGCCGTAGTCGTCTTCGAGCCGGACGATGTCGTCCTCGCCGAAATAGTCGCCGTGCTGGACCTCCACGAACACCAGCGGGTCCGCTCCGGTGTTGCGGATCCGGTGCGCGGCACCCAGCGCGACGTCGACCGTGTCTCCCCGGCGGACGTCGATCTCCTGGCCGTCCAGGGTGACCACGCCCTCGCCGCGGACCACGAACCAGTGCTCGGCCCGCCGGGAGTGCCGCTGGTAGGACAGCCGCTGCCCGGGATGCACCTCGATGGTCTTGACCTTGAAGTCCCCGGCCTCGGCGAGGACCGTGTAACCGCCCCAGGGGCGCTCGGTGTGCTCTGTCACCACCCCATAGTCGCGGATCAGCGGGCCAGACCGTGGCGCATCGGCGCCTGCGACGGTGAAGTGGTGGCAATCTTGTCGTATAGGCAGTGCCGTCTAGGCGGGAACGCCGTCTGGGGCCGGAACGCCGTCTGGGGCAGGGAATCGCGCCGGGCGCGCGTGAATCGTCCCGGTTCCGGGGCGGAACCCGCGTACGGGCGATACCTTGACGTCGAGATAAACTCGTCTTAGCGTGAACACGCGCTTTTGACTTGATATCGAGATACTTCACTGGTGCAGGAGGCGGACCCTGATGACCGCGAACAGCTTCGGCAGCCTGGCGACGTTGCGGGTCGGCGAGGCCGGGTACCAGATACACCGGCTCGACGCGGTGGACGGGTCAGCCGACCTGCCGTTCAGCCTGAAGATCCTGCTCGAGAACCTGCTGCGCACCGAGGACGGCCGCAACGTCACCCCGGACCACATCACCGCGCTCGCGCAGTGGGACCCGGCGGCCGACCCCTCGACCGAGATCCAGTTCACCCCGGCCCGGGTGATCCTGCAGGACCTGACCGGCGTGCCCGCCGTCGTCGACCTGGCCACCATGCGCGAGGCCATGCGGGACCTGGGCGGTGACGCGGGCAAGATCAACCCGCTGGTCCCGGCCGAGCTGGTCATCGACCACTCGGTGGTGGCGGACATCTTCGGCCGGCCGGACGCGTTCGACCGGAACGTCGAGCTGGAGTTCGGCCGCAACCTCGAGCGGTTCCAGTTCCTGCGCTGGGGCCAGGATGCGTTCAGCCAGTTCAAGGTGGTACCGCCGGGCACCGGGATCGTGCACCAGGTCAACATCGAGCACCTGGCCCGGGTGGTCATGACCCGCGACGGGGCCGCGTACCCGGACACCTGCGTCGGCACCGACTCGCATACCACCATGCAGAACGGGCTGGGCGTGCTCGGCTGGGGAGTGGGCGGCATCGAGGCCGAGGCGGCCATGCTCGGCCAGCCGATCAGCATGCTGATCCCGCGGGTGGTCGGCTTCCGGCTCACCGGGGAGCTGCCGGCGGGCGCGACCGCGACCGACCTGGTGCTCACCATCACCGAGCTGCTCCGCCGGCACGGCGTGGTCGGAAAGTTCGTGGAGTTCTACGGCGACGGGGTGGGCTCGGTGCCGCTGGCCAACCGGGCCACGATCGGCAACATGAGCCCCGAGTTCGGCTCCACGTGCGCGATCTTCCCCATCGACGAGCAGACGATGGAGTACCTCCGGCTGACCGGCCGCCCCGCGGAGCAGGTGGCGCTGGTCGAGGCGTACGCCAAGGAGCAGGGCCTGTGGCACGACCCGGCCGCCGAGCCCCGCTACTCCGAGCAGCTCACGCTCGACCTGTCCACCGTGGTCCCGTCGCTGGCCGGCCCGAAGCGGCCGCAGGACCGGGTGGCCCTGACCGACGCCAAGGAGTCGTTCCGCGCGGCGCTCGGCAACTACGTGCAGCTCGACCGGCTGGACGAGGACGTGGCCGACACCTTCCCGGCCTCTGACCCGTTCGTCCCGGACCGGGAGAACGGCGAGGCCGATCAGCCGGCCGGACGGCGCGTGGGCGCCGCCAGCGCCGGCCGGCCGTCCAACCCGGCCGCGGTGACCCTGGAGGACGGGACCAAGACCTCGGTGGACCACGGCTCGGTGGTGATCGCGGCCATCACGTCGTGCACCAACACCTCCAACCCGTCGGTCATGGTCGGCGCGGCGCTGCTGGCCAAGAAGGCGGTCGAGGCCGGCCTGTCCACGAAGCCGTGGGTGAAGACCACGCTGGCGCCCGGCTCCAAGGTGGTCATGGACTACTACGAGCGCGCCGGGCTGGTGCCCTACCTGGACAAGCTGGGCTTCAACCTGGTCGGTTATGGCTGCACCACCTGCATCGGGAACTCCGGGCCGCTGCCGGAGGCGATCAGCGCCGCGGTGGACGAGAACGACCTGGCCGTGGTGTCGGTGCTGTCCGGGAACCGGAACTTCGAGGGCCGGATCAACCCCGACGTGAAGATGAACTACCTGGCCTCGCCGCCGCTGGTGGTGGCGTACGCGCTGGCCGGCACCATGGATTTCGACATGGAGAACGAGCCGCTGGGCGGCCGTCCCGACGGCACCCCCGTGTACCTGCGCGACATCTGGCCCTCGCCCGCCGAGATCGACGACGTGGTCCAGCACGCGGTGGCGGCGGAGATGTTCACCCGGGACTACGCGGACGTGTTCGAGGGCGACGACCGGTGGCGCGAGCTGGACGTGCCCGCCGGGGACACGTTCGCCTGGGACGGGGACTCCACCTACGTCCGGAAGCCGCCGTACTTCGAGGGCATGACCGACAAGCCCGCGCCGGTCAGCGACATCCACGGCGCCCGGGTGCTGGCCAGGCTGGGCGACTCGGTAACCACCGACCACATCTCGCCGGCCGGGGCGATCAAGACCGACAGCCCGGCCGGTCAGTATCTCAGCGCGCACGGGATAGAGCGGAAGGACTTCAACTCCTACGGTTCGCGGCGCGGCAATCACGAGGTGATGATCCGCGGCACGTTCGCCAACATCCGGCTGCGCAACCAGCTGGCCCCCGGCACCGAGGGCGGCGTCACCGTCCACCTGCCCGACGGCGAGCAGATGTCGATCTACGAGGCCTCCCGGAAGTACGCGGAGGAAGGTACCCCGCTGGTCGTGCTGGGCGGCAAAGAATACGGCTCGGGCTCGTCCCGGGACTGGGCGGCCAAGGGCACCCTGCTGCTCGGCGTCCGGGCCGTGCTGGTCGAATCGTTCGAGCGGATCCACCGCTCCAACCTGATCGGCATGGGAGTGCTGCCGCTGCAGTACCAGCCGGGGGAGTCGGCCGAGTCGCTCGGGCTCACCGGGCAGGAGGTCTTCGAGATCACCGGCGTCGAGGAGATGAACTCCGGCCCGGTCCCGCGGGAGGTGACCGTCCGCGCGGACGGAACGGAGTTCCGGGCCGTGCTGCGGATCGACACACCCGGGGAGGCGGAGTACTTCCGGCACGGCGGGATCATGCAGTACGTGCTGCGCTCGCTGGCCGGCTGAGCGGGCTGGCCGGCCTGGAGGCGGGCCTGGGAGGGCGGCGGCGGTCCCCGGACTCACCCGCCGGCCCGGGATAACACGCGCGGTAGCGTGTCGGGGAAATGCCCGATCCTGCCGCTCCCCCCGCGCCATCGCCGCCGCGGACCCGCCGCTATGCCCGGAACGGGGTCCTGCTCGTCGCGGGCGTTCTGGCGATCGCGTTCAACCTGCGGGCCGCGATCACCAGCCTGCCGCCACTGTTCCCGGAACTGGCCGCCCGCCTGCGCCTGCCGCCCGCGGCCATCTCCGTCCTGGCGTCTCTCCCGGTGCTCGCGTTCGGCGTGTTCTCCGGGGTGGCCGCGCCGCTCAGCCGCCGGTTCGGCGAGGAACGGGTCCTGGGCGGCGCGCTGGGCCTGCTGGCCGCGGGCCTGCTGCTGAGGGGCGCGGCGCCGGCGGTCCTGCTGTTCCCCGGCACGGCGCTAGCCGCGGCGGCCATCGCACTGCTCAACGTGCTGCTGCCCAGCCTGGTCAAGCGGCGCGCACCGGAGCGGGCCGGGCTGCTCATCGGGCTTTACCTGCTCAGCCTGTCCGCGGGGTCGATCCTCGCGTCGATCCTCGCGGTCCCGGTGTACAACCAGTCCGGTGGCTCCGTCCCGCTGTCCCTGGCCGTGTGGGCGCTGCCCGCGCTGGCCGCGGTGGTGGTGTGGCTGCCCCAGCGCAGGTACCGGACGGTGCCGGGCGCCGGGGCGGGACCGGCCGCGAGGGCGGGGGAGCCTCACGAATCCCGCGAAGCACGGCAGCCCCGGGAGGCTCCTGCGGTACCGCCCGCGCCGCTGAAGCTCTCCCGCTACGCGCTGACCTGGCAGGTGACCGCGTACATGGGGTTGCAGAGCCTGACTTTCTACGCGGAACTGTCGTGGCTGCCCACGATGTTCCGGGACCGGGGGGTGAGCGCTGGCGGCGCCGGGACGCTGCTCGCCCTGATGAGCCTGGGCGGGGCCGCCGGCTCGCTGCTGATCCCGGTCCTCGCCCACCGGGCCCGGAACCAGCAGGCGCTGATCGCCGGGACCGTGGCCGCCAGCGCGGCCGGCCTGGCCGGGGCGTGGTTCGCCCCGCTGGGCGGCGACGCCGCCTGGGTACTCCTCCTGGGCGTGGGCCAGGGCGCCTCGCTCGGCCTGGCCATCTTCTTCACCATGGCCCGGGCCTCCAATCCGCAGGTGGCCGCGTCGCTCTCCGGGTTCGCGCAAAGCGTGGGGTACCTGGTCGCCACCACCGGCCCGCTGGCGGCCGGCTTCCTGCACTCCGCGCTCGGCGGCTGGACCGTCCCGGTGGCGGTGCTGCTGGTGATCACCGGGCTGCAGCTGACTCCCGGCTGGCAGGCGGCCCGGGCCGTGACCCTGCCGGGCTCCGAATAGTAGGTTCGGTCCGTCGGAACGAAGGGGTGAGCCATGCTCGTGGCTGGGGTGGATTCGTCCACGCAGTCGACCAAGGTGCTGCTCTGCCAGGCCGAGGACGGCACGATCGTGGCGCGGGGAAGTGCCCCGCACCCGCCGGGTACCGAGTGTGACCCGGCCGACTGGTGGTCCGCGCTGGAGCAGGCCGGGCAGGGGCTGCTCGACCGGGCCGACGCCATCGGAGTGGCCGCGCAGCAGCACGGCATGGTGGTGGTGGACGAGACCGGCGAGGTCATCAGGCCCGCCCTGCTCTGGAACGACCTGCGCTCCGCCCCGGCGGCCCGGGAGCTGATCACCGAGCTGGGCGGGCCGGGCTGGTGGGCAGAACACACCGGGAGCGTGCCCAGCGCCTCGTTCACCGTGACCAAGCTGCGCTGGCTGGCCGAGCACGAGCCGGACCACGCGGCCCGGGTCGCCCGGGTGATGCTGCCGCATGACTGGCTGACCTGGCGGCTCGGCTCGCGAGCACCGGGTGGGGCCGAGCCAGCCACCGACCGGGGCGACGCCTCCGGCACCGGGTACTTCTCGCCCGCGGCCGGCCGCTGGCTGCCCGAGGTCGCCGCCGCGGCGCTCGGCCACGAGCCCGGCCTGCCCCGGATCGCCAAGCCCAACGAGGTCGTGGGCGAGACCGCGGGCGGGGCCGTCCTGTCCCCCGGGACCGGCGACAACATGGGGGCCGCCCTCGGGCTCAGCCTGGAGCCCGGCGAGCTGGTCATCTCGATCGGCACCTCGGGGACCGCGTACGCGGTCACCGAGCGGGCCGCCGCGGACGAGTCCGGCATGGTCGCCGGGTTCGCCGACGCGACCGGCCGGTTCCTCCCGCTGATCGCCACGGTCAACGCGGGGCTGGTGCTGTCCACGGTCGCCGCCCTGATCGGCACCGACATGGACGGCCTGTCGGCCCGGGCGCTGACCGCGGAGCCCGGCGCGGGCGGCCTCGCGCTGCTGCCCTACCTGGACGGGGAGCGCTCCCCGAACCGGCCCGACGCCACCGGCGTTCTCCGTGGCCTGACCACGCAGAACGCGACTGGGGCCAACTTCGCCCGGGCCGCGATCGAGGCCGTGCTCGGCACCCTGGCCGAGGCGGCGGACCTGATCGCGGCGCAGGGCGCGTCCCGCGAGCGGGTGCTGCTGATCGGCGGCGGGGCCCGGTCCGAGGCTGCGCGCCGCCTGGCCCCGGGCATCCTCGGGGTTCCGGTCCTGGTACCGGCGCCGGAGGAGTACGTCGCGCTGGGCGCGGCGCGCCAGGCCGCGTGGGCGCTGGCGGGCACGCCGGAGCCACCCGGATGGCCGCGTCACCTGCCCGAGGAGTACACCGGGGCGGCTGAGCCGGTGGTCCGCCAGCGGCTCGCCTGGCTCCGCCAGGCCACGACGGGCTGGGATACCGCGGGCTGGGACTCGCCGGTCTGGGAGAGGTGATCGCCGGGCCGATGCCGGGGAAGGGCAATGCTGGAGGGCCCCGCTGGTGGGGCTGACTATGAAAGGACTGGCTGGTGACTGCGGACGCGTACATGCCGACTCGTGAGGACAAGTTCTCGTTTGGCATCTGGACGGTGGGCTGGCAGGGGGTAGACGTATTCGGCGGGCCGGTCCGGCCGCCGATGCCCGCGGACCGGGCCGTGCGCAAGCTCGCCGAGCTCGGCGCGTACGGAGTCAACTTCCACGACAACGACGTGTTCCCGTTCGAGGCGTCCGAGGCGGAGCGGGACCAGAAGATCGCAGACTTCCGCCGCGCGCTGGACGCCACCGGCGTGGTGGTGACGACCGCGACGACGAACCTGTTCGGCCACCCGATCTTCAAGGACGGGGCGTTCACCGCCAGTGACCGGGACGTGCGCCGCTTCGCGCTGGCGAAGACGATGCGCAACCTGGACCTGGCCGCTGAGCTGGGGGCGAGGACGTACGTGTTCTGGGGCGGCCGGGAAGGTGCCGAGTCGGGTGCGTCCAAGGACATCCGCGCCGCGCTCTCCCGGTACAAGGAAGGCCTGGACCTGCTGGCGGGGTACGTGGTCGAGCAGGGCTACGACCTGCGGTTCGCTATCGAGCCGAAGCCGAATGAGCCCCGGGGGGACATCCTGCTGCCCAGCGCCGGGCATGCGCTGGCCTTCATCAACGAGCTCGAGCACTCGGAGATGGTGGGGATCAACCCGGAGGTCGGGCACGAGGAGATGGCGTCGCTGAACTACGCCCACGGGATCAGCCAGGCGCTGTGGCACGGGAAGCTGTTCCATATCGACCTGAACGGCCAGAACGGGCCGCGGTACGACCAGGACCTGCGGTTCGGGAACGGCAACGCCCGGGGCGCCTTCTGGGTGGTGGATGCGCTGGTGGCCGGCGGGTATGACGGGCCGGTGCATTTCGACTACAAGCCGCCGCGGACCGAGGACGACGACGGCGTGTGGGTGTCCGCGGCGGCGTGCATGCGCAACTACCTGATCCTGCGGGACAAGGTGCGGGCTTTCCGGGCGGATCCGGAGGTGAAGGCGGCGCTGGCCGCGTCCGGGGTGGAGGACCTGATGGTGCCCACCCTGGCGGCCGGGGAGACCTGGCGTGACGTCCAGGGCTTCACGCCTGACATCGAGACCCTCGGGGCCCGGGGCCTGGGTTACGAGCATCTCGACCAGCTCGCCCTCGAACACCTGTACGGCGTCAGGTAAGCCCGGTCCCGGCCGGCCGGGCGCCCGCGGGTGAGCCTGCGGCCCGTATCCTGGGCCATGGCCGGAGCATGGTTCGTCTCCCGGCCAGCGTCGCGGCGCGAATGTGGGTAATCTGCCGCAGATGTCAGTAATGCCCGGACATGCTGGCCGGCCGGAATGTCCCGGCCGCCAGCCACGGGCGAACGGCAGGACACGGTGGCCGGGCCGCGAAGGCGAGCCTTCCGTGCCCGGCACGAGCCCGGCGAAATAGACTCGCCACAGATCCTCGCTTCTCACATGAGGGAGCAGCCCAGGTGACCCTGCTGGAATCCATCTCCGGCCCGCGAGAACTGAAGCAGCTGGCACCGGACCAGCTGCCCGTCCTGGCCAGCGAGATCCGTGACCTGCTGATCGAGACGGTCTCGCGGACGAGCGGTCACCTCGGTCCCAACCTCGGCGTGGTCGAGATGACCATCGCGATGCACCGGGTGTTCGACTCGCCGGTGGACAAGATCGTGTTCGACACCGGCCATCAGTCGTACGTGCACAAGCTCCTGACCGGGCGGGTTCCCGAGTTCGGCACGCTGCGCCAGCGGGGCGGGCTGTCCGGTTACCCCAGCCGCGCCGAGTCCGAGCATGACCTGGTCGAGAACTCGCACGCGTCCACCAGCCTGTCCTACGCCGACGGCCTGGCCAAGGCGTACCGGCTGCGCGGCGAGACCGACCGGACCGTGGTGGCGGTCATCGGCGACGGCGCGCTCACCGGCGGCATGGCCTGGGAGGCCCTGAACAACATCGCGGTGGCCAAGGACAGCAGGCTGGTCATCGTGGTCAACGACAACGGCCGGTCCTACCAGCCCACCATCGGCGGGCTGGCCCATCACCTGGCCACCGTCCGGGTCAACCAGCGCTACGAGAACGTGCTGGACTACATCAAGACCACGCTGACCCGGACCCCGCTGGTCGGGCCGCCGCTGTACGGCACCCTGCACGGCATGAAGAAGGGCCTCAAGGACGTCCTGCAGCCGCAGGTCCTGTTCGAGGACCTCGGCCTGAAGTACCTGGGTCCCATCGACGGCCACGACGAGCAGGCCATGGAGATGGCACTGCGCCGGGCCCGCGACTTCGGCGGCCCGGTCATGGTGCACGCGATCACCCGGAAGGGCTTCGGGTACCAGCTGGCCGAGGACAACGAGGAGGACCGGCTGCACCAGGTGCCCGCCGGGGCCCCGGTGGGCCAGCTGCCTGGCGTGCCCAAGCGCACCTGGTCGCACGTGTTCGGCGACGCGCTCGTCTCGGTCGGCGCCCGGCGCCCCGACGTGGTGGCGATCACCGCCGCAATGCTGCACCCGACCGGCCTGGCGCCGTTCGCGGAGGCTTACCCGGACCGGGTCTTCGACGTCGGCATCGCCGAGCAGCACGCCGTGACCAGCGCGGCCGGGCTGGCCATGGGCGGCCTGCACCCGGTGGTCGCGATCTACGCGACGTTCCTCAACCGGGCCTTCGACCAGGTGCTGATGGACGTGGCGCTGCACCGGCTGCCGGTCACGTTCGTGCTGGACCGGGCCGGCGTGACCGGCCCGGACGGGTCCAGCCACAACGGCATGTGGGACGGCTCGATCCTGCAGGTCGTCCCGGGCCTGCGCATCGCGGCCCCGCGGGACGCGACCCGGCTGGCCGAGCTGCTGGACGAGGCGGTGGCGGTCAGCGACGGCCCCACCGTGCTGCGCTTCCCCAAGGCGAACGTCGGCGGCGACGCCGAGGCGATCGGGCAGCTTGGCGGGATGGACGTGCTGCGCCGCCCGGACGCCGGCGCGGCCCCCGACGTGCTCCTGGCCGGAGCGGGCCCGATGGCGCTGACCTGCCTGGCCGCCGCCGACCGGCTGGCCGATCAGGGTATCGGGGTGACCGTGGTCGACCCGCGCTGGCTGAAGCCGGTCGATCCGGCCCTGGCGGACGAGGCCCGGCGAGCCCGGCTCGTGGTCACGGTCGAGGACAACGGCGTGACCGGCGGCTTCGGCGACGCCGTGTGCCGGCTTCTGCGGGACGCGGGCGTGACCACCCCGGCCCGGACCTTCGGCATTCCCCAGCGGTTCCTGGCCCACGGCTCGCGGGATGAGATCCTCGACGAGGTCGGCCTGGTCCCGCAGCACCTGGCCCGGCAGATCACCGAGGCCGTGGCGCAGCTGGACCCGGTGCTGGCGGATAACCCCCAGGGCTGAGGCCCGGGAGGTGACTCCGGCAGAGAAGACCCTCGAGGAGGAGAACGGTGGGGTTGCGTCCGTGACGACACTCGAGGTCGCCGTGGTGGGCTCCGGCCCGGCTGGCATCTACACGGCCGAGGCGCTCATCAAGCAGGTCGCCGCCCTCGCCCCGGCGGGCACCGTCCGGGTCGACGTGCTGGACCGGCTGCCCACCCCCTATGGCCTGGTCCGCTACGGCGTGGCCCCGGACCACCCGTCCATCCGGTCCATCGCCGATTACCTGCGCGGCGTGCTGGAGCACCCGGGCGTGCGGTTCCTCGGCGGTGTGCACCTCGGTGACGACGTGACCCGGGAAGACCTCCTGGCCAGCTACGACGCGGTCGTCTACGCGACCGGGGCGATGCGGGACCGGCGGATGGGCATCCCCGGCGAGGACCTGCCCGGCAGCTACGCCGCCACCGACTTCGTCAACTGGTACTGCGGCCATCCTGACTCCTCGGCGGAGGCGTTCACGCTGGACGCCGAGTCCGTGGCCGTGGTCGGGGTGGGCAACGTGGCCGTGGACGTGGCCCGCATCCTGGCCAAGGACCCGGCCGCGCTGCGCACCACGGACGTCCCGCAGTCGGTCCTGGAGGCCCTCATGGCCAGCAAGGTCCGCGAGGTGCACATGATCGGCCGCCGCGGGCCCGCGCAAGCCAAGTTCACCACCAAGGAACTCCGAGAGCTGGGCGACCTGGCCGACGTGGACATCGGGGTCCGGCCGGGTGAGCTCGACCTGGACGCGTTCGACCCGACGGGGCAGAGCGGCCAGCTGGCGGAGAGCGACCGCCGGGTCCGCGGCAACCTCGCGGTGCTGAGGGACTGGGCTGAGCGTCCCGCCGCCGCCGGAGCGCGCAAGCTGGCGGTCCGCTTCTGGCTCCGCCCGGTGGAGGTGGAGGGCGCGGAGCGCGTGTCCGGGCTGACCGTGGAGCACACCCGGCTGGACGAGCAGGGCCGGTTCACCGGGACGGGCGAGTACGAGACGATCCCGGCGCAGATGGTGTTCCGCAGCGTCGGCTACCAGAGCGTGCCGCTGGCCGGGGTGCCGTTCGACGAGAACACCGCCACCGTGCCCAACGCCGAGGGCCGGGTGCTCGGCCCGGACGGCACGCCGCTGCCGGGGGAGTACGTCGCGGGCTGGCTGAAGCGCGGCCCGACCGGGGTGGTGGGCACGAACAAGTCCGATGCGGCCGGGACCGTCCGGTCCCTGCTCGCCGACCGGCCGGCGCAGGCGGCCGGGGGCGGGCCGCCGCGCAGGCCGTTCACGGAGGTGCTGGCGGCGCGCGGGGTCCAGCCGGTCAGCTACATCGACTGGCTCCGGGTGGAGGCCGCCGAGGCGGAGCTGGCCGGCGCGCTCGGCCGGGGTGAGCGGGTCAAGATCGGCGACCGGGGGGCCATTGAGGCGCTGTGCCGGCCCTCTGCGGACTGACCCGGGCCGCGCTGCGCGGGCTGACCGCGCTGACCAGCGCCGGGGTGGGCCTGGCCACGAGGCCGCCGTCGCCGCTGCGATGCGCCGAACTGGCCCTGGGTGCCGCAATACGCGTCAATGACGCGATGCTGAACTGGGTAAACACAACGCTTGGTGATATTGAAAACAGGGGGTCGGGAAGTCTTGACGCGCGGGGCACTGGGGACAATGACGACATGAGTGTCGGTGAGGTCAGCTTCCAGCAGAGTAGGGACGAGATGGGCGCGGGCGGGGCGCCCGATCCTGCAGCGACGGAACCGGCCGAGGATCTGCCGCCGGATCGCTACATCGAGCGGGAGGAGAGCTGGCTCCGGTTCAACCAGCGGGTGCTCGAGCTGGCCCAGGACGGCACCGTCCCGTTGCTGGAGCGTGTGCGCTTCATGGCTATCTTCGCCAGCAACCTGGACGAGTTCTTCATGGTCCGGGTGGCGGGCCGGATGCGCCGGATGGCCACCGGGCTGCCGGTGGAGGGCGTGACCACGGAGATGCCCCCGGACCAGGTGCTGGAGGAGACGCTGGAGACGGCGCGTGAGCTCAGCCTGGAGCAC
Source organism: Actinomycetes bacterium (assembly GCA_025964635.1). Lineage (GTDB taxonomy): Bacteria > Actinomycetota > Actinomycetes > Streptosporangiales > Streptosporangiaceae > RYN-230. The sequence goes on from JAOPYP010000595.1 coordinate 14,580, forward strand.
GCGGAATACTTCAACTCCACCATCCGCCCGCTGCTGGCCACCGAGGGCATCGAGATCCTGCACTGGAAGGAGCTCTCCGAAGAGGAGCAGCACCAGCTGCAGCAGCTGTTCCGGGACCGGATCTACCCGGTGCTGACCCCGCTGGTGGTGGACCCGGCCCACCCCTGGCCCTATATATCCGGCTTGTCCCTCAGTCTCGCGGTCATGATCGCGGAGCCGGACACCGGGGCGACCATGTTCGCCCGGGTCAAGGTGCCGCCGCTGCTGCCGCGCTTCCTCAAGGTGAGCCAGTACCGCTTCGTCCCCCTGGAAGACGTCATCGCCGCGCACCTGCCCGAGCTGTTCACCGGGCTGGACATCCTGGAGCATCACGTGTTCCGGGTCACCAGGACCCGGGAGCTGGAGGTGGACGAGGACGTCACCGAGGACCTGATGCAGTCGCTGGAGCGCGAGCTGCTGCGGCGCCGTTTCGAGCCCGCGGTCCGCCTCGAAGTGGAGGAATCCATCTCTCCTGAGGTGCTCGAAAGGCTGGTCACCGAGCTGGCCGTGGACAGCCGCGCGGTTTACCACCTGCCCGGGCCGCTCGACCTCACTGGCCTGAACGCCATCGCCGACCTGGACATACGGCGGCTCAAGTACCCGGCCTTCGTCCCGTCGGAGGCCGCGTTGCCGCACGACGCGGACCTCTTCGCCACCCTGGACCGGCGGGACGTGCTGGTTCATCACCCGTACGACTCGTTCACCGCGACGGTGGAGCGGCTGACGGTGGAAGCGGCCGCCGACCCCCGGGTCCTGGCCATCAAGCAGACGCTGTACCGGACCAGCGACTCCTCCCCGATCGTGGAAGCGCTGATCGACGCGGCCGAGGCGGGCAAGCAGGTCGTGGTGGTGGTGGAGCTCAAGGCGCGCTTCGATGAGCGCGCCAACATCTTGTGGGCCCGCAAGCTGGAAGAAGCGGGCTGTCACGTGGTCTACGGGTTCGTGGACCTCAAGACGCACTGCAAGATGGCGCTCGTGGTCCGGGAGGAGCCCGACGGGTCGCTGCGACGTTACTGCCACATCGGCACGGGCAACTACAACTCCTCCACCGCGCGCCTGTACGAGGACTACGGCCTGCTCACATCGGACCCCGAGGTCGGCGGGGATGCGACCGACCTGTTCAACGTCCTGACCGGGTACAGCCGTAAGACCGAGTACCGCCGGTTCCTGGTCGCCCCGCAGGCCCTGCGGGCCGGCCTGCTGGAGCGGATCGAGCAGCAGACGGCCCGGCAGCGGGACGGCAGGCCCGCGCGGATCCAGCTGAAGTGCAACGCGCTCGTGGACGAGGCCGTCATCGACGCGCTCTACCGGGCGTCCATGGCGGGTGTGCCGGTGGACCTGTGGGTCCGCGGCATCTGCGCGCTGCGGCCCGGGCTGCCCGGCCTGTCCGAGACCATCCGGGTGCGCAGCATCCTCGGGCGCTTCCTCGAGCACTCGCGAATTTACGCGTTCGGCGCCCCGGAGGATGACGAGAGTGAAGTCTGGATCGGCAGCGCCGACCTGATGCACCGTAACCTGGACCGCCGGGTGGAGTGCCTGTGCCGGGTCAAGACCCCCGAGCAGCAGCAGGAACTCCGCACGCTGATCGACCGGGCCATGGACGATGGCACCAGTTCCTGGTGGCTGGCCGGGGACGGCACCTGGACCAGGCATCACCTGGACGCCGAAGGGAAGCCCTTGCGGGACCTGCAGCAGTACCTCCTCGCGCGGCGCGGTCACCCCACTGACGGCTGATGGCCTTGGGCGGGGGGGCGGGCGAGACCGAGATCCGGGCCGCGGGCGCCGTGCTCTGGCGGCCAGGAGCCGATGGCCCCGACGTTGCGCTGGTGCACCGGCAGCGGTACGACGACTGGAGCCTGCCCAAGGGCAAGCCCCTGCCCGGCGAGCACGTCCTGCTCACCGCGGTCCGCGAGGTGGCCGAGGAGACCGGGGTCCGGGTGATCCTGGGACGCCGCCTGCCGTCCACCCACTACCAGCAGCACGGCAACCGGCCGAAAACCGTGGACTACTGGGCGGCGAAGGCGGACGAGGGCCCTCAGCCCGGCTTCATCCCGAACGACGAAGTGGATGAGGTCGGCTGGCTGGGCCTGCCGGCGGCCCGGGACCGGCTCACCTACCCGCATGACGTCGGCGTGCTCGACGAGTTCGCGGCCGGCCCGCCTGATACGGACCCGCTGATCCTGGTTCGCCACGCGTCGGCAGGCAGCAAGGACGAGTGGCGGGCCGCCGGGCACGAGGATGACCTGAAGCGCCCGCTCGACCCGGTGGGCCGTCAGCAGAGAGAAGAGCTGGCCCTGCTGCTGCGGTGCTACGGGAACGCCCATGTGCTCAGCTCGGCCGCCGAGCGGTGCGTCCAGACCGTCCAGGCCTACGCGGACCTGACCAGGCAGCCCGTGCAGACCGACCCTGCGTTCACCGTGGGAATGGCCGGCCCCGGGGATGCGCGCCGCCGGGTGGACGAGGTCCTGGGCAGCGGCCTGCCCGCGGTGATCTGCGGGCACCGGGAGAACCTCTCCGTGATCCTGGAGGAGGCCTGCGCGGTGCTCGGCGCGAAGGCGATCGAGACCCAGCCGCTGCCGCTGGGCGGGTTCTGGGTGCTGCATGTCGGGTGGAACACGCTGGTCTCCCGGGAGGAGCATCACCTGATCGACGGCTAAGGCGGCCGGCCCGGCCAGGTCAGGCGCCCGCGGGGGTCCAGTCGAGGGTGGCCGGCAGTGCTCCCTCGAAGATCAGCAGCCACCGCTTGATCTCGATGCCGGTGCCGCCGCTGTAGCCGCCCAGCCCGTTCCCCGCGACCACCCGGTGGCACGGCACGATCAGCGGAAGCGGGTTCGAGCCCATAATCCGCCCGATGGCCCGGGCCGGCAGCGAGATCCCGTCCGGCCCGGCCACCGCGCGCTGCGCCAGTTGCCCGTAGGTGACCGTCTCCCCGTAGCCGACGGAGTCATAGAGCACCGACAGCACCTGCTGCTGCGCCCGCGAACACCCGGACCAGTCCACCGGCAGGTCGAACACGCGGCGCTGCCCGGCGAAGTACTCGGCCAGCTGGTCCCGCGCCGCGCTGAGCAGCTCAGGGCTGGCCTGGCCCGTGCTGGCGGGCCCCGTGCTGGCGGGCCCCGTGCTGGCGGGCCCCGTGCTGGCCCGCCCGGCCT
>JAOPYP010000620.1 GCA_025964635.1 Actinomycetes bacterium
GGGGTGTAGGACAGGTCAAGCTCGCTGAGCCCGTCCACGGTCATGGAGTGGAAGATGGCGGTGGCGGCGATGTCGATGCGCTTGGCGATCTCGGCGTGCCGGTGGCCGAACAGTTGCACGCCGAGCAGCCGCCCGGTGGTGCGGTCGCCGGTGAACCGCATCGTGATGCGGTGGCTGCCCGGGTAATAGGCCTTGTGGTCATCGGCTTCGAACTGGACTGAGACCGGGTCGTACCCGGCAGCGGCGGCCTCGTGGCCGCGCAGCCCGGTGCGGGCCGCGGCCTGGTCGAAGATCTTCACGACCTGGGTGCCCAGGCTGCCGGCGAATTCCCGGTTCCCGCCGAGGGCGTTCTCACCTGCGACCCGGCCCTGCTTGTGGGCGGTGGTGCCGAGCGGCAGGTAGGTCTCGCCGAGCAGCCGGTGGTGGGTGACCACACAGTCCCCAGCGGCAAATACGTCGGGGAGGTTGGTCCGCATGTCCCGGTCCACGGCGATCGCACCCCTGGCCCCCAGTGTGGCCCCGGCGCTGGCGGCGAGGCTGGTATCGGGACGGACACCCACGACGACCAGGACCATGCCGGCCTGCCGGGTCACCGCCGTGCCATCGGCAGCGGTGGCCTCCACCTGGAGTCCTCCCCCCTGGCCGCCGGTGCCGGTTATCTGCCGGACCGTGGTGCCGGTCAGGACCTCGGCGCCATGATCCGCCAGCTGGGCGTGCACCAGCTGGCCGAGCGCGGGATCGACGGTGGGCAGCACCTCGGGCAGCTGTTCCATCTGGATGACGTGCAGGCCGCGGGTGGTGAGGGCGTCGGCCATCTCCAGGCCGATGTACCCGGCGCCGACGATGACCGCGGTGGCCGGTGTCTTTCCCTCGAGAGTGCGCATGACGGCGAAGGTGTCGCCCATCGAGTGCAGCAGGTGCACGCCGTCATCCGGGCCCAGGGCGTCCAGGCCGCCGATCGGGGGGCGGACCGGCACGGCCCCGGTGCCGACGACCAGCTTGTCGTAAGCGACTAGTTCTTCATGCCCCTTGGAGGTGGTGACGAGGAGTTTGCGGCCCCCGACATCGATCCGGCGGGCGGTGGTGTCCAGCCGCAGCCTCATCCCGGTGGCTTCCAGGTCGGCGGTGGTGCGGTGGGCGAGCTTACGCCAGTGCGTCACCTCCCCGGAGACGTAGTAGGGGATGCCGCAGATCGAGAAGTTCGGGTAGGCGTCCGCGACGACCACGCTGACCTCGGCGCCGGGGTCGATCTCGCGGGCCCGCAGTGCGGCGCTGATCCCGGCGTCACTGCCGCCGATCATGACCACGTGCATGGCTGGATCCCTCCGGGTCCTGGCGTCAATGAGACGGGTCCTGGCCCGGCAGCCGTCCGGCAGCCGCCGTGGCGCTGCCGCGGCGTTGCGCCGCCCCGGCCGGGCTGGTGTGGCGGGGGAAGATGATATCGGAGGCCTCTGCGGGGGTGAGGCGCGGATACAGCGCCCGGATCACCCCCACGGCGAGGGCGCCGCCGAGGATCTGGGCTGCGATGAACGCCGGAACCGAGGAGGGAGCGATTCCCGCGAAGGTGTCCGAGAACATCCGGCCGGCCGTGATGGCCGGGTTGGCGAAGCTGGTCGAGGACGTGAAGAAGTACGCCGCCCCGATGTACGCGCCGACCGCGGCCGGGGCGGACCGGCTGCGCCCGGAGCGGGCGAGCGCGAAGATGACCAGGATCAGCCCGAGGGTGGCGATCACCTCGGACAGGAAATGGGCGGGCGTGGCCCGGTGCTTGGCAGAGATGCTGACTGCGGCCTGGGCGAACATCAGGTTCGCCGCGATCGCGCCCAGGATGCACCCGGCCACCTGGGCGGGCAGGTAGGCCGCGGCGTCGCGCCAGCTCAGCCCGCCGAACGCAGCATCTACGAACGACACCACCGGGTTGAAGTGGGCGCCGGAGACTGGGCCGAACATCAGGATGATGGCGAACAGCCCGGCCGCGGTCGCGGCCGCGTTCTCCAGCAGCTCCAGGCCGGTGGCCCCCGGGGACAGGCGTTGCGCGGCGATGCCCGAGCCGATCACCACCGCGGCGAGGAACGCGCTGCCCAGCAGCTCAGCCACCAGCCGCCGCCACAGCGCCACCTCGTTCACCGCGCCCGCCCCTCCGGTTACCTTTATCGACAAACGTCTATGCAGATGAGGCCAGCTTGCCAGCCTGGATAGATAGCCGTCAAGATAGAGGAATGTCGATCCAGGCGGAGCGGTCGGGCGCGGAATTCATTCCCGCGGCCGAGTTGCGGGTCGTGGTCGAGGCGTGCTCCACGCCGCTGGCCGGTGAGCCGATCAGCGAGATCGCCGCGGCCGGGCTGGCGCAGGTGTTCAAGGCCCTCGGCGACCCGGTGCGTCTGCGGCTGGTGTCGCTGATCGGCGCACACCAGGGCGGCCAGGTCTGCGTCTGCGACCTGACCACCGCGTTCGACCTGACCCAGCCCACCATCAGCCACCACCTGAAGGTGCTGCGCGAGGCCGGGATCATCGACTCCGAGCGGCGCGGCACCTGGGTCTACTACTGGCTCGTGCCGGCCGCCCTGGAGCGCATGTCCGCACTGCTGTCTGCCCCCGGACGCTAACTCGGCCCGCTGGCGGGCACCGGACGAAGCCAGCCGGACGCTGCCGCGACCTGGTCACCCGGCGGGCGGATCAGGCAGCAGCGGACGCATGAAGGTCCGCTCGTACCGGAGCACGCAGCCGCTCTCGTCGCGGATGCGATCGGCGTCGACGAATTCAGGATCGGTGCCAAACAGGGCGCGGTATTCCTCATAGGCGGCGAGGCTGGGAAAGCTGAACAGGGCCAGCGCCCTGTCGCTTGCGCCCTCGGCAGGCAGGAAGTAGCCGTGGTGGATGCCGCCGTGCCGGCCGACCAGTCCCATCC
>JAOPYP010000755.1 GCA_025964635.1 Actinomycetes bacterium
AGCGCCGCGGCGACCGCCGCCAGCGCGGCCGGCGTGACGAATCCCCCCGCGAGGGCTCCCCGCGCGACGGGGGCGAGCAGCGGGACAGCCAGCGTGACGGTAACCAGCGGGACGGCGGCCAGCGCGACAACAGCCAGCGCGACAACAGCCAGCGCGACGGCGGCCCGCGCGACAACGGCCAGCGCGACAACAGCCAGCGCAGCAACGGCCGGGACGGCCAGCGTGGCGCCCAGGTGATGGACGACGACGACGACGGCTCGGGCCGGCGCCGCAGCCGCGACCGGTTCCGCAACCGGAACCGCCGCCGCGAGCGGGGTGGCCCGGAGGCCGAGCCCGTGGTGGCCGAGGATGACGTGCTCATCCCGATCGCCGGCATCCTCGACGTGCTGGACAACTACGGCTTCATCCGCACCACCGGGTACCTGCCCGGATCCAACGACGTGTACGTGTCGCTCTCCCAGGTCCGCCGGCACGGCCTGCGCAAGGGAGACGTGATCGAGGGCGCCGTCCGGCAGCCGCGCGACGGCGAGCGCCGGGAGAAGTTCAACGCGCTGGTCCGGCTGGACAAGATCAACGGCCTGGACCCGGAGCAGTCCCGCGGGCGCCCCGACTTCTCCAAGCTGGTGCCGCTGTACCCGCAGGACCGGCTCCGCCTGGAGACCGACGCCAACGTGATGACCACCCGGATCATGGACCTGGTCAGCCCGATCGGCAAGGGCCAGCGCGGCCTCATCGTCTCCCCGCCCAAGGCGGGCAAGACGATGATCCTGCAGGCCATCGCCAACGCGATCACCAAGAACAACCCGGAGTGCCACCTCATGGTCGTCCTCGTGGACGAGCGGCCTGAGGAAGTCACCGACATGCAGCGCTCGGTCAAGGGCGAAGTGATCCACTCCACCTTCGACCGGCCCGCCGAGGACCACACCACGGTCGCCGAGCTGGCCATCGAGCGGGCCAAGCGGCTGGTGGAGATGGGCCACGACGTGGTCGTGCTGCTGGACTCCATCACCCGGCTGGGCCGCGCCTACAACCTGGCCGCCCCGGCCAGCGGCCGGATCATGTCCGGTGGCGTGGACTCCACCGCCCTGTACCCGCCGAAGCGGTTCTTCGGCGCGGCCCGGAACATCGAGCACGGCGGCTCGCTGACCATCCTGGCTACGGCCCTCATCGAGACCGGGTCCCGCGCGGACGAGGTCATCTTCGAGGAGTTCAAGGGCACCGGCAACATGGAGCTGCGGCTGCGCCGCGAGCTCGCCGACAAGCGGATCTTCCCTGCCATCGACGTGGACGCCTCCGGCACCCGCAAGGAGGAGATCCTGATGACGCCGGAGGAGCTGAAGATCGTCTGGCAGCTCCGCCGGGTGCTGCACGCGCTGGAGCCGCAGCAGGCGCTCGAGGTCCTCATGGAGCGGATGCGGGAGACCAAGAGCAACGCGGAGTTCCTGCTCCACGTCCAGAAGACCACCGTCGGTTCCTAATTCGCTGGCGAGGCGGGGTGCGCCGCAGGCGTATCCCCTCCGAGCCGGCGATGCGCGGGGGGCTCCGTGGGGTCGCCCCCCGGGTTAGCAGAGAACGGGAATCACCAGGCCCCGCCGCATGTTGCAGGGTCTGGCACACTAGTAGCCATCAACAGCGCGGTACCGGTTCACGCCGCGGCGGCATCGTCCGCCAGGCGACCCGGCGACCGCCCGAGGCAGGAGTACACAGTGAAGCCTGGTATTCACCCGGACTACGTGGTGACCGAGGTGACCTGCACGTGCGGGGAAACCTTCACCACGCGCAGCACGGCCAAGGACGGCGTCATCCACGCCGATATCTGCTCGAGCTGCCACCCGTTCTACACCGGCAAGCAGAAGATCCTCGACACCGGCGGCCGCGTGGCCCGGTTCGAGCGCCGGTTCGGCAAGCAGGCCACGGGCTCGAGCTCCAAGTAGCGTTATCGGATCACCGTGCCGGGATGGCATGGCCGGTCTCCCGGGACCGGAACCATGCGGCCACGGCACGGTGATCTTCAATTTTCGGCTTAAATTTTTCCGGGGCCCCGGCTCTGGCCGGAACTCCGGGATTCATACGCAATCACCGCAGGAGGACAACGGTGTTCGACCGGCTGGGTGAGCTGGCTGAGGAGCACGCCGATCTGGAGCGCACCCTCGCCGACTCAGCCGTGCACGCCGATCCCGACCGCGCCCGGGCGCTGTCGCGCCGCTACGGCGAGATCAGCCCGGTGGTCGAGACCTACCACCAGTGGCAGGAGACGGCCGCCGACGAGGCGACCGCGCGCGAGCTGGCCACCGAGGACTCGTCGTTCGCGGCCGAGGCCGAGGACCTGGGCCGCCGCCGGGCCAAGCTCGAGGAGCAGCTCAACGAGTTCCTGGTGCCCCGGGACGCCATGGACGACAAGGACGTCCTCCTCGAGGTGAAGGCGGGCGAGGGCGGCGAGGAATCGGCGCTGTTCGCGGGCGACCTGCTGCGCATGTACCTGCGGTACGCCGAGCGCCAGGGCTGGAAGACCGAGGTCCTGGACTCCACCATCACCGGCCTGGGCGGCTACAAGGACGTCACGGTCGCGGTGAAGGCGCCCCGCCACGCCACCGGCGACGGTGTCTGGTCCCGGCTGAAGTTCGAGGGCGGGGTGCACCGGGTCCAGCGGGTGCCGGTCACCGAATCCCAGGGCCGGGTGCACACCTCGGCCGCGGGGGTCCTGGTCATGCCGGAAGCCGACCCGGTCGAGGTGAGCATCGACCCGAACGACCTGCGGGTGGACGTCTACCGCTCCTCCGGGCCCGGCGGCCAGAGCGTCAACACCACCGACTCGGCGGTGCGGATCACCCACAAGCCCACTGGCATCGTGGTCTCCTGCCAGAACGAGAAGAGCCAGCTGCAGAACAAGGAGCAGGCGCTGCGTATCCTGCGCGCCCGCCTCCTCGCGCAGGCCCAGGCGGACGCCGAGGCCCAGGCGGCCGCGGAACGGCGCAGCCAGGTCAAGGCGGTCGACCGCTCGCAGCGGGTGCGCACCTACAACTTCCCGGAGAACCGCATCTCCGACCACCGGGTCGGCTACAAGGCCTACAACCTCGATCACGTCATCGACGGTGATCTGGACGCGGTGATCAGCGCGCTGACGGAGGCGGACCGGTCGGGCAGAGCGGCAGCGGCGGATGGCGGCTGAGCCGGCCAGGAGCCTGCTGCTCGACGAGATCGCGGTGGCCGCGGCCCGGCTGGCTGAGGCCGGGGTGGATTCACCGCGGGCGGATGCGGAGCAGATCGCCGCGCACGTGCACGGCGTCCGCCGCGGCGAGCTGCACCGGGTTCCGGACTCCGGGTTCAACCCGCGGTTCTGGGACGAGATCGCCCGCCGTGAGGCGCGCGAGCCGCTGCAGCACATCACCGGGCACGCGTATTTCCGGTACCTGGATCTCGAGGTCGGCCCGGGGGTGTTCGTGCCCCGGCCGGAGACCGAGGTCATGACCGGCTGGGCTATCGACCGGCTGCGCGAGATGGACGTCACGGAACCGGTCGTCGCCGACCTGGGTACCGGGTCCGGCGCCATCGCGCTGGCCATCGCCCAGGAGGTACCCAGGTCCCAGGTCCACGCGGTGGAGTCCGACCCGCTGGCCCGTGAGTGGGCTCAGCGCAACCTCACCCGCTGCGCCGACTCCGCCCCGCACACCGCGGGCCGGGTCACGCTGCACGGCGAGGACTTCGGCCAGGCGCTGACTGCCCTGGACGGCACGCTGGACCTGGTGATCAGCAACCCGCCGTACATCCCGTGGGGTGCCTCGGTGCCGCCGGAGGTGGGCGAGTACGACCCGGCCACCGCGCTGTGGGGCGGCACCGACGGCATGGACGCGGTCAAGGTCGTCGAGCAGGCCGCCCGGCGGCTGCTCCGCCCGGACGGCCTGGTCGCGGTGGAGCACGGCGCCCCCCAGGGAGCCGCCGTGTACTGGATTTTCGCCGAGGAACGGGGCTGGCGGGACACGCGCAACCACAAGGACCTGGCCCGCCGGGACCGCTTCGTGACCGCGGTCTGGCCCGGACCGCAACAGTGGGAGGATAGACGCCCATGAGCGTGCGGACGGGGCGCGGCGCCGGCTGGACCGAGGAGCGAGCGACGAGCGACGAGCGAAGGAGGCGCCTCAAGGCGCCCCGGAAGCGAGCGGAAGAACAAGCATGAGCGCAAGATTTGACTGCGCGGATCCGGCGCAGCTGCTTCAGGGCCTCGCGGAAGCGGAAGCGGCGCTGCGCCGCGGTGAACTCGTGGTGATACCGACCGACACCGTGTACGGGATCGCGGCCGAGGCCTTCGACCCGGTGGCCGTGGATGGCCTGCTCAAGGCCAAGGGCCGGGGCCGGGACATGCCGCCGCCGGTGCTGGTCGGGACCGTCCGCGCGGCCATGGCGCTGGTCATGGAGCTCGGCGACGCCGGTAAGGACCTGATCGATGAGTTCTGGCCCGGCGCGCTGACCATCGTCTGCATGTCCAGTCCCACCCTGGTCTGGGACCTGGGCGAG
>JAOPYP010000710.1 GCA_025964635.1 Actinomycetes bacterium
TGCTGCGCTCGACCTGAAACCCGGTGAGGACGTGCTCGACATCGGATCCGGGCCCGGCTTCCTGGCCTGCGAAATGAGCGGCGAGGTCGGACCGGATGGGTCGGTCACCGGTGTCGACCCGAGCCAGGCCATGCTGTCCATGGCCCGCGGCCGGCCACGCCCCGCCGGCTCGGCCCCGGTCGAGTTCAGGCCGGGCGAGGCGGCTGCCCTGCCCTGCGCCGGCGCCTCGTTCGACGTGGTCACCTCGACCCAGGTGTATGAGTACGTCCAGGACGTGCCCGCCGCGCTGGCCGAGGCCTGGCGGGTCTTGCGCCCGGGTGGCAGGCTGCTCGTGCTCGACACCGACTGGGGCTCGATCGTCTGGCGGTCCGCCGACCCCGACCGGATGCGCCGCGTGCTCAGCGCCCGGGACGGCCACCTGGCCGATCCGCACCTGCCGAGGCGGCTCAGCGGGCTGCTCGGGGAGGCCGGGTTCTCGGTGACGGACCGCGCGGCCATCCCGTTGCTGAACGTCGGCTACGACCCGGACACGTTCAGCGCCGGGCTGATCGAGTTCATCACTGCTTTCGTCCCCGGGCACAGCGAGATAACCGCCGGCGACCTCAGGTCCTGGGCCAGCGACCTGACCGGCCTTGGCCCCGGGTACTTTTTCAGCCTCAACCGCTACCAGTTCCTCGGCGTGAAGAACTAGACCCCGTGCCCGCCCTAGCATGAGCCATGATCGTCGGCAGCCCTGGCATCCAGCCGCCCCGCGCCTGAAGACCCGGAAGGCAACGTGACCCGTGAACTTCATGCTGATCATGAAGAATGAGCAGTCTGACCTGATGGCCATCGGACCGGTAGCCATCGAGTACCAGGCCGCGGTGCTCCGCGACGAACTCGAGGAGAGCTCAAACTGGACGTCCGTCGGGATTGCCCGGATCCTGACCGAAACGCAGGCCCGCGAGGTCGCGACGGCGGGGCGCCGGTAAGGCGCACCGGGGCCCGCGCCGGGTTCAGGCGGCGCTGCGCCAGGCGTCCGCCAGGGCCACGTAGCTGCCGGTGCGGCGTTCCCGGTCCAGGCTGGGGGTGACGACCACGATCTCGTCGGCCTGGGCGAGGTGCTTCATCTCCAGGAGTCTCTCGGCGACGGCCTTGGGCTCACCGGTCACCATCCGGCCGTCGTCGCGCCGGCTGGCCCGGAAGTCCTGCGAGCGGGCGAAGTCGCGGACCTGCTCCGGCCGGAGCGGCTCGCGGATGCCGCGGCGGATGTTCTGGATGGTCAGCGTCCACGCCGCCTCGAAGTCCAGGATGGCCTGGTCGTCGTCGCTGGCGAAGGCCAGCACCGACATCGCCGAGTACGGCGCCGCGCCCTCCGATCGCGGCGTGAACTCACGGCGGTAGCTGCGCAGCGCCTCGAAGGCCAGGTCGGGGCTCATGTGATGAGCAAAGGCAGCACTAAGCCCGTTGACCGCGGCGAACTGCGGCCCGTACGGACTGGACCCCAGCACGAACAGTTCCGGCCGCTCCGCCATCACGGGCGCGGCCACCAGCGGCGCGTAGGGGTGCCCAGCGGGGAAACCGTCACCCAGAAACGCCAGCAGCTCTGCTACCTGCCCGGGGAACTCAGCGGCCGGGTCGGTGACCATCCCCCGGCGCAGCACATGCGCCGTCAGCGGGTCGGTGCCCGGGGCCCGCCCCAGCGCGAGGTCGATCCGCCCGGGGTACATGGCCAGCAGGGTGCGGAACGACTCCGCGACCTTGAGCGGCGCGTGGTTGGGCAGCATGATGCCCGCGGCGCCGACCCGGATCCGCGAGGTGTGCGCCCCGACGTGCGCAGTCAGCAGCTCGGGGGCGCTGCATGCGAGGCTGGTCATGTTGTGATGCTCGGACACCCAGTACCGGCGGTAACCGGCCTCCTCGACCGCCCGGGCGATCCCCACGGAACCGGCGATAGACGCGCTGGCCCCTTCGCCGAACTCGATCCCGACGAAATCCAGCACCGCCAGCGGAAGCGGCTCTCCTGCAACATCCATGACCAGTGCAAGGCCCCGGCGGCCAGCCGCATTCCCGTGGCCGAGCCGCCCCGTCCCCCTGGTGTCGATCTGGCCTGCGTCCGTTCGTGTAGAGGTCAGCAGCCGGGACTGGGCCGGCCTCGAGGAAGGCAGCGCGATGCGAAAGCTGGCAGTGATCGAGTTCGTGACCCTGGACGGGGTCATGCAGAGTCTTGGGTCGCCCGACGAGGACCGGGAGGGCGGCTTCGAGTACGGCGGCTGGTCCGCGCCGTACGGCGACGAGGTTCTCGGCCGGGTCGCCGGGGAAGGGCTGGCCGCCACCGCGGCCTACCTGTTCGGCCGTAAGACCTACGAGAAGATGGCCGCGCACTGGCCCCACGAGCCCGACACCAACCCGATCGCGGCCCACCTCAACGCCACGCCCAAATATGTCGTGACCAAGACGCTGACCAGAGTGGAGTGGGCCGGCTCCCACATGCTCGGGGGTGATGCCGTCGCGTCAGTCACCGACCTGAAACAGCAGGGGGACGGCGCCATCGCGGTGCTCGGGAGCGGTGTGCTCGTGCAGACGCTGATCGAGCACGGCCTCGTCGACGAGTACCGGGTGTTCGTGCACCCGCTGCTGCTGGGCACCGGGAAGCGGCTGTTCCGGGAGACCCCCCGGCCGATCCCGTTGCGGCTCACTGGCTGCACACCGACCACTACCGGTGTACTCCTGCTCAGCTACGAGCCGGAGCCGCGGTGACCTGACCAGCACCCGCAGCCTGGGACGGTCGAACCGGCGGCGCTGCCCGAGCATGGCGAGCGGCTGCCGGCCGCGCTCCGCCATCGCCTGGTCGATGCGAGCCGGGGGGATCCTCCCGCGCCGTTCATCGCCCGGCGCGCAGCGTCTCAATGCGCCGCGTCGTACCTGCGCTCCACGTCCGCCGGGATCCGCCCACGGTCGCTCACGACGAGGCCCTGCGTCTTGGCCCAGTCCCGGACACCGGCGCTGTGCTGGCGCGTGCTGGCCGTCCTGCGGCCTGCGGCGGGAACCCGCCTTACCTTCCTGGCATGCGGGATGAACCGCTGGGCGACCTTATCCAGGCCCCGGCCGTCCTTCCCGCACAGGTCGATCTCGAGCGTCTGCCCGTCGATGCTGATCGACCGGGTCCGCGTGTCCCTCGTGCCACCACAAAGGTCACAAGTCATCGTGACAGTAGTCTGCGTCGCCATTTCCCCACCCCTGGTGTTCCGTTACCGCTCGGCGTGAGGATACACGATTCAGCCATTCACCCACGTGAGGGACTCGCCACAAACCGTGGTGCCCGGGTGGCGTGAACGGTTGACTTATGCAGGTAGATACCTGCATAATCGCCGGGTGAGTGATGACGCCGCCGTGTTCAGGGCCCTGGCCGATCCGACGCGGCGGGCCCTGCTGGACCGGTTGCACGAGCGCAACGGCCAGACGCTGGGAGAGCTGTGCGGCCCGCTTGCGATGGCGCGGCAGTCAGCGACCCAGCATCTCGGGGTGCTCGAGGCCGCGAACCTCATCACCACCGTGCGCAGGGGCCGGGAGAAGCTGCACTACCTCAACCCCGTCCCTCTCTGGAGCATCCAGGAACGCTGGATCGAGAAGTTCGAGCAGTCCCGGATGCGGGTGCTCAGCGCCATTAAGCACCGGGCAGAGGAGGGCAGCATGGCCGGACGGCCGAGATACGTGTACGTCACCTACATCGAAAGCTCACCGGAGCGGGTGTGGGAAGCACTGACCGATCCAGACCTGACCGCCGAGTACTGGGGGCACAGCAACGTCTCCGACTGGCAGGCCGGGTCGCCATGGCAACACCGGCGCGTCGATGGCTCCGGCATCGCTGATGTGACTGGCACGGTGATCGAGGCCGTGCCGCCCCGGCGCCTCACGATGACCTTCGACGCCCCCGGCACCACTGCGGCAGACGGTCCCTCGACGGTGACCTTCGACATCGAGCGTCACCACGAAATCGTCCGGCTCACCGTGACGCACGGGAACCTGGCCGGTGACGAGGCCCTGGAGGCGGTCTCGGCCGGATGGCCGGCCGTGTGCGCCAACCTCAAGTCCCTGCTCGAAACCGGTCACGT
>JAOPYP010000744.1 GCA_025964635.1 Actinomycetes bacterium
GCCGCCGCCGCCGCACAGCGCGGCCGCGCCCAGCCCGCCGCCGCGGCGGCCCAGCTCGTGCACCAGGTGCAGGGCGATCCGGGCGCCGGACGCCCCGATCGGGTGGCCCAGCGCGATGGCCCCGCCGTTGACGTTGACCTTCTGATCGCCGACGCCCAGGTCCCGCATGGACTGGATGGCGACCGCGGCGAACGCCTCGTTGATCTCGATCAGGTCCAGGTCGGACACGCCCAGCCCGGCCTTGCCGAGCGCCCGGCGGATCGCGGCCGACGGCTGGGACTGCAGCGAGGTGTCCGGGCCGGCCACCACGCCGTGCGCACCGACCGTGGCCAGCACCGGTGCCCCGTGCTCCGCGGCGGCCTCGGCCGACATCACGACCACCGCGCAGGCGCCGTCGGAGATCTGCGAGGAGGAGGCGGCCGTGATCGTGCCGTCCGCGGCGAACGCGGGCCGCAGCGCGCTCAGCCCCTCCGCGGTGGTGTCCGGGCGCACGCCCTCGTCCTGGTCGAACAGCACCGGCTCACCCCGGCGCTGCGGGACCGGGACGCTGACGATCTCGCCGGCCAGCAGGCCGTCCTTGATCGCGGTCGCGGCCCGCTGGTGCGACTGGGCCGCGAACTCGTCCTGCTCGGCCCGGCTGATTCCCAGCCTGGCGTTGTGCCGGTCGGTGAGCTCACCCATGGGCGAGTGGTCGAACGCGTCGCTCAGGCCATCCCGGGCCATCGCGTCCAGCAGTTCGATGGAGCCGAACTTGTGCCCGGCCCGGGCGCCCGGCAGCAGGTGCGGCGCGCCGGTCATGGACTCCATGCCGCCGGCCACCACCACGTCGAACTCGCCCGCCCGGATGAGCTGCGCGGCGAGCGCGATCGCGTCCAGCCCGGACAGGCACACCTTGTTGATCGTCAGGGACGGCACCGACATCGGGATGCCCGCCGCCACCGCGGCCTGGCGGGTCGGGTTCTGGCCCGCCCCGGCCTGGAGCACCTGGCCCATGATCACGTAGTCAGCCTGGTCGCCGGTGAGGCCGGCCCGTTCCAGCGCCGCCTTGATCACGACCCCGCCCAGCTGCGCGGCCGTAAAGTCCTTCAGCGAGCCGAGCAACCGGCCGACGGCCGTCCTCGCTCCCCCGGTGATCACTGCTTCCCGCATGCCACAACCTCCGCCGCGCTGCCCGGCACCGGCCCCAGGACGGCGGTGCCCACCCTGGCGATCGCGGCGCCAGGACCTCTGTCACGATACCCAGGGAAAGGATCCCGCCCCAGGATGGAGGCTGCCGTGCTGCTCCGGATCGATCATGTCGGGATCGCCTGCCGCAACCTCGATGAGGCGATCGCCCGCTACGAAACCACATTCGGGCTGACGGTGACGAGCCGGGAGGTCAACCCTGAGCAGGGGGTACGGGAGGCGATGCTGCAGGTCGGGGACGCGGCGGGCGGCCCGACCTGGGTCCAGCTGCTCGAGCCGACCGGCCCGGACACCCCGGTGGGCAAGTTCATCGCCCGCCGCGGCGAGGGACTTCATCACGTGGGTTACGCCGTGGCCGATATCACGGCCGCGCTCGCCTCGATCGGGGCCACGCACGTCCGCCCGCTCGATCAGCGTCCGCGGCACGGGTCCCTGGGCGCGTCGATCGCGTTCCTTCATCCGGCGGACCTGGGCGGGGTCCTCACCGAATTGGTGGAGCCGGCCGCGTCCTGACCATCTCTTAACCGGGAAATATCCTGGTATGTGGCAGTATGAGGCAAGGGTAGGTTCCGCCGGTACCGCCGCAACGGAACCAGGTGACCGCCAATAAGGCAAAAAGCGCCGTTCTGCGGCAAGAGGAAACGCGAAGCCGCCGCTAGCGCCGGCCCCGGCGGGCTATGCTGCCAGGCATCGGGCGAGCGGCACACACTCCGCGCCTGCTGGGTTTGGGGCGGCCGGTCACGGCGTCCTTGGCCTGAGGAGTGGATCGCGATGCCCTATGCCCACCCCCGCACGTCCCCTCGTCAACCCAGGATCAAGCCACATGCAGCCTGAAATCGACGCCCAGCTCAGCAACTTCTTCGAAGAAACCACCCCCCGCGAGTTCGCGCGGGTGATGCGCGGTTACGACCCGCATCAGGTCGACGAATACTTCAAGCAACTTGACGGCGAAGTGCGCCAGCACCGCGAGCAGGTTCAGGCGTTGCAGCAGGAGCTGTCCGACGCGCACCGGCAGATCCGGGAGCAGGAGCGGCCCACGTACGCCGGGCTGGGCTCCCGCATCGAGCAGCTGCTCCGGCTGGCCGAGGAGCAGGCCACCGAGATCGCGCAGGAGGCCCGGTCCGCCGCGAACGAGCTCAACGCGGCGGCCAAGGTAGACGCGGCCGAGGTCCGCGCCTCGGCCGAGAACGAGGCGGGCGAGCTGCGGGCCAACGCCAAGCGGGAGACCGACGAGCTGCGGGCGTCGGCGGAGCGCGAGGCCGACGCGATCAAGACGGGTGCCCGGCGTGAGGCAGACGAGCTGACGTCGACCACCGAGCGGGAAGTGGCCAAGCTGCGGGCCACCGCGGACCACGAGGTGGCGGAGAAGCGGGCCTCGATCGAGCGGGACATCGCCAAGCTGCGGACGACCACCGAGAGGGAAGTGGCCCAGCTCAAGGCGTCCGCCAAGCGGGAGCGGGACGAGATCCTCACCACCTCCAAGCGCCAGGCGGACGAGATGCGCAGCCAGGCCCAGCGCATCCTGGAGGAGAGCGAGGCGCAGCGGGCGCAGGCCGAGGCCGAGTTCGAGATCCAGCTGGCGTCCCGCCGCGAGGAAGCGGAGCGGCAGGAGGCCGAGCGGCTGTCCGCGGCTCAGTCCGCCACCCAGAAGCTGGTCAGCGAGGCGGAGCAGCGGGCCGCCACGGCCGAGCAGCGGGCCGCCAAGGCCAGCGCCCAGGCCGAGCAGACCCGGCGCGAGGCCGACCAGCACTCGCGGCAGCTCGTCGGCAACGCGAAGAAGAACGCCGACCAGATCGTCGCCCAGGCCAAGTCCCAGGCCGAGCAGCTGCTGGCCGACACGAAGGCAGAGATCGAGCGGCACCGGGCCGGTGCGCAGCGCGAGGTCGACGAGCTGTCGAAGCAGAAGGAGAGCATCTCCACTCACCTGGCCCAGATCAGCCAGCTGCTCGGCACGCAGATGCCGGGCCTGGCCGACGCGCTCCAGCCCCGGCAGCAGGCCGTGGGCACCGGGACCAAGGCGGTCGGCCCGGCCCCGAGCGCGCCCGCGCCGGCCAGCCCGCCGCAGTCCGCTCCGGCG
>JAOPYP010000760.1 GCA_025964635.1 Actinomycetes bacterium
CGCCATCGGGAACATCTGATTTACATTCAACAGGACCTCAAAATTGTCTATCCTCACGGCATGACGCCTGCAGAGCCGAAAGCCAGGCAGAATTACGGGCAGAGCCGCTGGATCTGGTTAATACGGACCGGAATTACGCGCCGGTGCCGGGCCGGGTCCAGGCGCCCGCGGACCCTGCTGCCGGGCCGGGCCCCAGCGTGACCGCGCACGAGAGGCGGGGGCGGGTTCCGCCTGGCCGGGAGAACCGGGCGCCGGGCGGCGATGGCCCGCGCGTTTATGTCCACGTCGGGGAGCCGAAGACGGGCACGACGTTCCTCCAGGATGCGATGTGGCGCAACCGGTCCTCGCTGGCCGCCCAGGGAGTCCTGCTGCCCGGGTTCAGCCATCAGGACCATTCCCGGGCCAGCCGGGATCTGCGCGGGACTCCGCGGCCGGCTTCGGATCCGGCTGAGCCATGGACCGGCGAATGGGACGTGCTGAGGCGCGAGGCGCTGTGCGGCCCCCAGACGGCGGTCATCTCGGATGAGTTGCTGGCCGCGTGCACCGCGACGCAGGCGGATCGCGCTGTCCGGTCATTGCTCGCGGCTGAGGTGCACGTCATCCTCACCGTACGAGACCTCGCGACCCTGCTTCCCGCCGAATGGCAGGAAAAGGTCAAGTGCCGCAGTACCGTCCAATGGGAGGAGTGGCTCGATTGGGTCATCGGCGCCGGGTCCGCCGCCGACCGGCGCAGCCGGTCATGGTTCTGGAATGTGCATGACACGCTGGCCATCCTGGATGCGTGGTCGCAGCACATCCCGCCGGACCACGTACATGTCATCACCATGCCCAGCGGGGGGCCGGCTGAGGAACTCTGGGCGCGTTTCGCGTCCGTTCTCGGAATCAAATGCGCCGGTATCGACCTCAGCCAGGCGCGGGCTAATTCCTCGCTCGGGCTTCCGGAAGCCGAACTGCTGCGCCGGGTGAACGAGGCGCTGCCGCCGGACATGCCCGACTGGTTCTACACGCGGCATGTCAAGCGCATCCTGGCGCACGAGATCCTGGGCGCCCGGCCGCGCCAGGCGCGCCTGGCCCTGCCCGGGAGCCGGCAGGCCTGGGCCAGAACCCAGGCCGAGGACCTCGTGGCCAGCCTGCGCGACGCCAAGTTCGACATCGTCGGTGATCTGGGAGAGCTGCTCCCGCAGCCGCGAACCGGGCAGTACGCCCAGTCGCCTGGCCAGCTGCCGGAGCACCTGCTGCTGGAGGCTTCGGTCCAGGCGGCGGCGGCGTTCGCGGACCGCCAGTACCGGGCCATGTACCCGGCCGCGGTGCCGCGGCGGAGGCGGGGCGGCCCGCGGCAGACCGCCGGGCAGCTGACCTGGAGGGCGCTGAACGGAGCCCGGGCCAGGCGGGCCCTCCGCAGCGCCAGCCACCTCCGGGCCGCCCGGCTCCTGCGGGTCGCGATCTGGCGGGCGCTCGTGCGTCCCGCGCGCCACACATGACCGGGCCGGGCTGGATGCGGGCTGGGCGCGGGCGGCCCGTGCGTGGCTATTCCCCGTGCGGGTCAGACCCGTTGAGCGCCGCAACGACCTGCTCGTAGTCGCCGCGCGCCTCACCGTAGCGCAGGAACTTCACGCGCTCGACCTGGATCTCCTTCGCCTCGGGCTGGTCCTGCAGCAGCGCGACGGCCTCCGCCACGAACTCATCGAGCGGCATGGCCATCTCGTTGTCCTCCTGGCCGGGCAGCAGCGAGGTGCGGACGGACGGGGGCTCGAGTTCGACGATCTGCACGGCCGTGTCCGCCAGCTGCAGCCGGATGGACTCACTCAGCATGTGGATCGCGGCCTTCGACGCGTTGTAGCTGGGCGTCACCCTGAGCGGCGCGAACGCGAGGCCCGAGGAGACGGTGACGATGGTGGCGTCCGGCTGCGCCTGCAGATGCTGGATGAACGCCGCGATGAGCCGGATCGGGCCGAGCACGTTGGTCGTCACGACGGACTCGGCCGACTCGAGGAAGGACCCGGGCTGGTGCCAGTCCTCGACGCGCATGATGCCCGCCATCGCGACCAGGACGTTGAGGTCCGGGTGCTTCGCCAGCACTTCCTTGGCGGCGGACTCGATGCTGGCGGAATCCGCCGTATCGATCTGCACGGTGTCGAGACCGGGGTGCTGCGCCGCGATCTGCCCGAGCAGCTCCGCGCGACGGCCGCCGATGATAACGGTGTTCCCCCTGGCCTGCAGTTCGAGGGCGAGGGCGAGACCGATCCCGCTGGTGGAGCCGGGGATGAAGACGGTGTTTCCTGAGATGTTCATGCTTCGAGTCTTGCCGTCCGGCGGCGGCAGGTGCAGAGCGCGCTTATCCGGGGATCGGCGATCCCTGGTTCGCGCTGGGCACCGGCCGATAATAGGACCATGGACCGTGCAGCACTGTCCGACTTCCTGCGCCACCGCCGCGAGGCGCTGCAACCCGGGGACGTCGGGCTCCCCGCGGGCGCGCGCCGCCGGACCCGGGGCCTGAGGCGGGAGGAGGTCGCGGCTCTCGCCGCCATGTCCGCCGACTATTACACCCGGCTCGAGCAGCGGCGCGGGCCGCAGCCGAGCGAGCAGATGCTGGCCTCGCTGGCCCGGGCCCTGCGGCTGACTGGTGGCGAGCGCGACTACCTGTTCCAGATGGCGGGGCACAATCCGCCGGTCTCCGTGTCCGCCGCGACCCACGTCGCTCCCGCGCTGCTGCGCGTGCTGGACCGGCTGGCGGACACGCCGGCGCTCATCCTGTCCAGCCTCGGCGAGACGCTCGTGCAGAACCGGATGGCCGACGCGCTGTTCGGCGACCCGTCGGGGTACACGGGCCTGGCCCGCAGCACGATCTACCGCTGGTTCACCAGCCCGGCGGAACGGCTGTCGTACCCCGAGGACGACCGCGACCGGCAGAGCCGCGCCCAGGTCGCCAACCTGCGCGCCGCCTACGGGTCGATGGGCCCGCAGTCGCGGGCCGGGGAGCTCCTGCGCGCGCTGCAGAAGGCGAGCCCGGAGTTCGCCGCCCTGTGGGAACGGCACGAGGTCGCGAGGCGCTTCGAGGACCACAAGACGCTCATCCATCGCGAAATCGGCGCGATCGAGCTCGACTGCCAGGTGCTGTTCACCGAGGATCAGTCCCAGGCGCTGCTCGTGCTCACCGCTCCCCCGCACACTGAGGGCCACGAGAAGTTGCGGCTGCTCGCCGTGCTGGGGCACGAGCGCTTCGCGGAGGCCGGCCGCGGCGAGCCAGCGCTCGCGGCCAGACCGTCGAGCGTGGCGAGCGTGGCGGCATCTAGCCGGAGGCCACCCGCGGCGATGTTCTCGTCCAGGTGCTGAGCACTCGCGGTACCGGGGATCAGCAGCGTCCCTGCGTAGTGGGCCAGCTGCCAGGCCAGGCCGACCTGGGCGGGCGCCGCGCCGAGCGCCGTGGCCGCGGCCACCACCGCCGGGTGCTCGGTCACCTTGGGCCAGGACGGGAACGCCGAGCCAAGCGGGAAGAACGGCACCCACGCGATGCCGTGCTCGCGGCAGACGTCGAGCACGGGCTCGGCCGGCCGGTCCAGGACGCTGTAGGCATTCTGGACACAGGCGATGCCGGCTGGCCGCGCCTGGCGGACCTGCTCGGCGGATACGTTGCTGAGCCCGATGCCGCCGATCTTGCCCTCGTCGCGCAGCGTCACCAGCTCGGCAAGCTGGCTGTCCAGGTCGACGAGCTGATCGCCTTCGGCGCGGATGCCCGGCGGCGCGTCCAGGCGGCGCAGGTTGACGGCGGCCAGCTGCTCCACGCCGAGCGTGCCCAGATTGGCCTCCACGCCAGCCCGCAGCTGTTCCGGACGCTGGGCCGGCACCAGCCCGTCCGCGGTGTGCTCGGCGCCGACCTTGCTCACCAGGGCGAGGTCGCCGGGGTACGGGGACAGCGCGGCCCGGATCAGCTGGTTGGCTGTCCCGGCGCCGTAGAACTGAGCGGTGTCCAGGTGATTGACGCCCTGGCCCACGGCCCGGCGCAGCACGCTGAGGGCGACGCCGCGGTCGGGAACCGGGCGGCCGGGCAGCTCGGCCAGTTGCATGGCGCCGAAGCCGATGCGGGCCACCGTGCGGCCGGCCAGGAGCGCGGTGCCTCCCGGGGCCGCCGGCGATGCCGTGGCCGTCGTCATGAAGCCTCCCGCATGAAATGACGGATTCCGTTGACGATGCGGAGGCTCCCTCCGCTATTTCAGCGTAACAGAACCGGAGCCGCCTCCGGTTGACTCCCGCCAGGGCCGGGATGACGATCCTCACGGGCCCGGCGAACACTAAGCGGGTCATCCCTGAGCGGTGAGCCTCTCGCGCCGCGAAATCGCTTAGCCGATCGCATGACCGAGGCCAGACGAGCGATCGACGAGCGGCGCGAGGTCACCCCCGGCACGACCACCAGGTAGCGCTCAGTCCCGGTCCTGGTACCGGCTCGCCTTGACGTAGCCGAAGAACGAGCGGCGCTTGATGAGCGCGGCGACATC
>JAOPYP010000762.1 GCA_025964635.1 Actinomycetes bacterium
CAGGTCGTGCAGGTCCATCACCTGGAGGTACAGCCGGCTGGCGCCGAGCCCGGCGAACGTCCCGATCCGGTCCACGATCTCGTCGGGTGTGCCCCCCAGCGCCCCGGCCCGCAGTTCGGCCAGGTCCCGGCCGATCGCCGCCGCGCGCCGGGTCAGCTCGGCATCGTCCCGCCCGCAGCAGACGGTCTGCGCGGCCGAGTAGATGAGGGTGTCCGGGTCCCGGCCGGCCGCCCGGCAGGCCTCGCGGACCCGGCCGTACGCGGCCCGGGTGTCCTCGACGCTGGCGAACTGCGCGTTGTACTCGTCGGCGTACCGCGCGGCGAGCCGCGGGGTCCGGCGCGGCCCCAGGCCGCCGAGGAGGATCGGGGGGTGCGGGCGCTGGACCGGCTTGGGCAGCCCGGGTGAGTCGCTGATGGAGTAAAACTTCCCCGCGAACGAAAACCGCTCGCCGACCGGGACGTCCCACAGGCCGGTGATGATCGCGAGCTGCTCTTCGAGCCGGCCGAAGCGCTCAGCCGTGTCCGGGAACGGGATGCCGTAGGCGGCGTGCTCGGGCTGGTACCAGCCGGCCCCGATGCCCAGCTCCACCCGGCCGCCGCTCATGTCGTCCACCTGGGCCACCGAGATCGCGAGCGGACCGGGGTAGCGGAACGTGATCGGGCTCACCAGCGTGCCGAGCTTGATCCGCGAGGTCTGGAGGGCCAGGCCGGCCAGGGTCAGCCAGGCGTCGGTCGGGCCGGGCAGCCCGTCACCCTCCCCGATGCCCAGGTAGTGATCGGACCGGAAGAACGCGTCGAAGCCCAGCTGCTCGGTGGCCCGGGCCACGGCCAGCAGCCGGCCGTAGTCCGCGCCCTGCTGTGGTTCGGTCATGATCCGAAGTTGCATGGATCCATCCTTGCGCACTGCCCTCCCCCGGAATGCGGCACGTCTACTTCCGGCACCGCCCCGCGCCCCCGCCGCTCAGGGCGCCTGAATCTTCTCAACTTTCCGGCCGGCTGCCTCGTTCCTGGCTGGCGGCAGAAAGGAGCCGGTGACATGGAGCACGACCGGGCCGTTGCCGACCCGGGGTCGTTCCTGGCCCGGCGGGTCCTACCTGGGACCCGCCGGGCTATCCGTCCGGGCCGGAGTTATGGTCAGAAAAAGGGACCTGCCCGAGCACCGGGAGGATCGACGATGACATCCCAGGCCGTAGAGATCCCCGGCTACATCGCCGGAACGTGGGATCTCGACCCCGTCCACTCCACGATCGGCTTCGTGGCCCGCCACCTCATGCTGAGCAAGGTCCGCGGCCGCTTCACCAAGTTCGAGGCCCAGATCGTGACCGCCCCGAATCCGCTGGATTCCTCGGCGACCGCCACCATCGACCTGTCCTCGGTGGACACCGGCAACGAGATGCGTGACAACGACCTGCGGTCGGAGAACTTCTTCGACGTGGCGCACTACCCGACGATGACCTACCGGTCAACCGGCATCCGGCCGGCCGGGGGCGGCGAGACGTTCCTGGTGGACGGGGAGCTCACCATCCGCGGGGTGACCGGGCCGATCACCATGACCGTGGAGGTCAACGGGTTCGGCCCGGATCCCTACGGCGGTACCAGAGCGGGGTTCTCGGCCCAGGGGGAGATCGACCGGACCGAGTACGGGATCACCTTCAACGCCCCGGTGCCCGGCAGCGGCGGGGTGATGGTGAGCGAGAGGATCCAGCTCGAGATCGAGGCCGAGGCCGTGCTCCGCCAGCAGCAGGCTTAGGCGGGACACGCCTCAGCCCGGCGGCCGGGTCAGCGTGGCGACGCATTCCACGTGGTGGGTCATGGGGAACGCGTCGAACGCGCGGAGCGCGCTCAGTTCCCAGCCGGCCTCCGCGAACACCGCGATATCGCGGGCCAGCGTGGCCGGGTCGCAGGACACGTAGGCGACCCGGCGCAGCGGGGTGCCGGGGCGGAGCAGCTGGTCCAGGACCGGGCGGGCCACCCCGGCCCGGGGCGGGTCGAGTACCGCGAGGCTGGCCTGGTCCCAGCCGGCGTGGCCGAGAACCTCGGCGACGTCCCCCCGGTGGATCCGGGCCCAGGGGGTGTGCCGCAGGTTGTGCCGGGCATCGCGGACCGCGGCCCGGTCGGCCTCGATGCCGATCACCGTCCCGGACGGGCCCACCACGCTGGCCAGGACGCCCGCGAACAGCCCGGCGCCGCAGTACAGGTCGAGCGCCACATCCCCGGGCTGAGGGCGGAGGATCTCACTGACCAGGCTGGCCAGCACATCCGCCGCGGCGGGATGCACCTGCCAGAACACGCCCGCGCTGGTCCGCCAGGTCCGGCCGGCGGCGGTCCGGTGCAGGAACGGGCCGCCGCGCAGGGCGGTCAGCCCGGCGACGCCAGCCCCGGCCACCAGGACCGGGTCCTCCACCTGGGCGGCCCAGACCTCCGGTCCAGCCGCCCGGCCGCCAGGGTCCTGGCCGCCTGAGTCCCGCCTGGCCGAGTCCCGGCCGCCCGGGCGGCCGGCGAAGCGGCCGCCCGGCTCGCCGCGCACCCGC
>JAOPYP010000768.1 GCA_025964635.1 Actinomycetes bacterium
ACGATTATGTCGGCGCGGTCATGTCTGACCTGTCCTCGCGGCGCGGCCGGGTGCTGGGCACCGAGCCGGTGGCCGGCGGGCGGACGCTGGTGAAGGCGGAGGTGCCGCAGCTGGAGATCACCCGGTATGCGATCGACCTGCGCTCCATGTCGCACGGCACCGGCTCCTTCAGCCGCAACTACCTGCGCTACGAGCCGCTCCCGTCCCACCTAGCCGACAAGGTCGCGGCCAGCGCCGCCGCCGAGTAACCGACGAGCGGACCCCAGCCGACGCGGGTTAAGGCGTGAGCGGACGCCAGCCGACACTAATTTGCGGGCGAGGCGGGGCGCGCCGGAGGCGTGTTCCCGCCGAGCCTGCGAATGGCGGGGGGGTCCAGGGGGGTCGTCCCCCCGGACTAATCAGCCCAGGCGTCGGCGATTAGCTTGCGGGTGTCGCGGAGAAGCTGGGGCAGGACACGGGTGTGGCCGACGACCGGCATGAAGTTGGTGTCGCCGCCCCACCGGGGCACCACGTGCTGGTGCAGGTGGGCAGCGATGCCCGCGCCGGCCACCGACCCCATGTTCATGCCGATGTTGAAGCCCTGCGCACCGGAGGCGGTGCGCAGCGCGGTCATGGCCCGCTTGGTGAAGGCGGCCAGCTCCGCGGTCTCCGCCTCGCCCAGGTCGGTGTAGTCGGCCACGTGCCGGTAGGGCAGCACCATCAGGTGCCCCGCGTTGTAGGGGTACAGATTGAGGACGCTGTAAACCAGCTCGCCGCGGGCCACGATCAGGCCATCCTCGTCGCTGAGCGAGGGGATCCGGCAGAACGGGCAGCCGTCGCCCTCCTGGTCGGCCGGCTTGTTCTCGCCCTTGATGTAGGCCATCCGGTGCGGCATCCACAGCCGGGCGAAGCCGTCCGGCACCCCGGCCCCGTCCTGCTCGGACACGCCGCGGGCGGTTGGCTCGGTCATCTAACTGCTCAGCCTCTGATTCCTGGGCCGGATGCTCAGACCTGGATGCGCCGCTGGACGGCGCTGGCGATCTCGGCGATGGCGTCGGCGACCGGGACCCCGTTGCGCTGCCCGCCATCGCGGAACCGGAACGAGACCGCGCCCTTGGCCACGTCCTCGTCCCCGGCCAGCAGCATGAACGGCACCTTCTGCCGCTGCGCGTTCCTGATCTTCTTCTGCATCCGGTCGTCGCTGGTGTCCACCTCGACCCGGATGCCCTGCCCGCGCAGCTGGGCGGCGACGTTCTCCAGGTAGGGCACGTGCGCGTCGGTGATCGGGATCCCGGTCACCTGGACCGGCGCGAGCCATGGCGGGAAGGCCCCGGCGTAGTGCTCGAGCAGGATCCCGAAGAACCGCTCGATCGACCCGAACAGGGCGCGGTGGATCATGTAGGGACGCTGCCGGGACCCGTCGGGGGCCTGGTACTCGATGCCGAACCGGCCCGGCTCCTGGAAGTCCACCTGCAGGGTGGACAGCTGCCAGCGCCGCCCGATCGCGTCCTTGACGTGCACGTCGATCTTGGGTGCGTAGAACGCGCCCTCACCCTCGGCGATCACGTACGGCAGGCCCGAGGCGTCCAGCGCGTGCTTGAGCGCGGCCTCGGCCGCGTCCCACTCGGCCGGGTCCCCGACGAACTTCTCCGGCCGGGTGGACAGCTCGGCCTCGAACTCGGTCAGGCCGAAGTCCCGGAGCAGGCCGACCACGAACTCCAGCAGCGAGGCCAGCTCGGGGGCCAGCTGGTCCGGAGTGCAGAAGATGTGCGAGTCGTCCTGGGTGAAACCGCGGGCCCGGGTGAGCCCGTGCACCACGCCGGACTTCTCGTAGCGGTAGACGGTGCCGAACTCGAACAGCCGGAGCGGGAGCTCGCGGTAGGACCGCCCGCGCGAGGAGTAGATGAGCACGTGCATCGGGCAGTTCATCGGCTTCATGTAGTACCTGGCGCCGTCCAGCTCCATGGGCGGGAACATGCTGTCGGCGTAGAAGCCCAGGTGCCCGGAGGTCTGGAACAGCTGTTCCTTGGTCACGTGCGGAGTGTGGACGAACTGGTAGCCGGCTTCCTCGTGGCGGCGGCCCGAATACTGTTCCATCACCCGGCGCACGGTCGCGCCCTTCGGGTGGAAGACCGGCAGCCCGCTGCCGATCTCGGTCGGGAACGAGAACAGGTCCAGCTCGGCGCCCAGCCGGCGGTGATCGCGGCGCTCCGCCTCGGCGAGCAGCTTCAGGTACTCGTCCTGCGCCTCCCGCGACTCCCAGGCGGTGCCGTAGATCCGCTGCAGCTGCGGGTTCTTCTCACTGCCCCGCCAGTACGCGCCGCTGGAACGCATCAGCTTGAATGCCGGGATCTGCCGGGTGGTGGGCACGTGCGGCCCGCGGCACAGGTCCTTCCAGCATTCCTGGCCGGTGGCCGGGTCGAGGTTGTCATAGATGGTCAGCTGGCTGCCGCCGACCTCGACGGCCTCCTCGACACTGACCTCGGAGGGTGCGGTCGGGGAGCCCGCATCGGGCGCGGCCGCGCCGCCCTTGAGCCCGATCAGCTCGAGCTTGTAAGGCTCGCCAGCCAGTTCCTTGCGAGCCTGCTCGTCGCTGACCTCGCGCCGGGAGAAGCGCTGGCCCTGCTTCACGATCTGGCGCATCCGCTGCTCGATGGCCTTGAGGTCCTCGGGGCTGAACGGGGCCGCCACGTCGAAGTCATAGTAGAAGCCGTTCTCCACCGGCGGCCCGATACCCAGCTTGGCCTCGGGGAACAGCTCCTGGACGGCCTGGGCCATCACGTGCGCGGTGGAGTGCCGCATGATCGCCCGGCCATCGTCGCTGCCCACCTCGACCGGCTCGACGGCGTCACCGTCGGCCAGCGGCGCGGCCAGGTCGCGCAGTTCGCCGTTGACCCGGGCCGCGATCACCGCGGACCCGGGCCCGGCCGCCGGGCCGCCGGCCGGCTCGCTGAGCCGGAGCGCGTCACCCGCCGTGGTGCCCGCGTCCACCACGTGCTCGCGACCGGCGAGGGTGATGTGAAGCTGCTGGGCCGACACGGCGGGCTCCCTGGATAGATCGGCGAGTGGGGCCACTGCCCCAGCTTCCGATGCTATCGAGCTGCGGACGTCACCGCGCCTTGATATGCACCCGGCTGACTCGCGGCCCGGCTGCGGGGTCGGCGGAGCGGGGCCCGGGCCCACCGGCCCTAGGCCGATGGGCGGACTACCTGACGGTGACGAGGGTGCCGTAGGTCAGGAACGGCCACACGTGCTGAGCCTGGGCGAGAGGCAGCTCGACGCAGCCCAGGCTCTGCGGGGAACCGTAGAAGCCCCGCGGGAAGTAGTGCACCGCGTCGCCGCCGTTGAAGTAGGCCACGAAGGAGACCGGGTCGGCGTAGTGCGAGCCATCCGGGTTGGTGCCTGACATGATCTGGAACCGGTACCGCAGGTACACCGGGAACGTGCCGTCCGCGGTGGGCGCGACGGGGATGCCGGTGTTGGCCAGCGTGTGCAGGATGACGTGCCCGTTGTGCCACACGGTCAGCGTCTCCGGGCTGGACTTGCGGGCCAGAGCGTAGCTGTAACCGTTGGGGTTGGCTTTGCCGGCCGCGGCGGCGCGGACCACGTCCCGCCACAGCGCGGGGGTCATCACGCCGGTCATGGTGAGGCCCTTGTTGGATTGGAAGGCCCGGATCGCGCCCTGCATGATCAGGCTGGACCTGCCGCCCCAGAAGCTGGTCAGGACCGACGGGTAGCCCTTCTTCCAGGTGAAGGTCCCGGCCGGCGGTGAGTACATGGCGGAGAGCTCGGTGGGGATGTTGTCCGGCTGCATGGCGGCGGGGTTCTGCGGCGCCCACTTGAGCGGCAGGTAGCCGAGCTGCGCGAGCATCTGCTTGAGCCGCAGGGTGGACCAGTGCTGGGTGGTGAACCGCTGGGTCACGGTCGTGGCCAGCACCCCGCCTGCGGCGGAGCGGAGCCCGGACCCGCCGGCGGGGATGGTGACCCGCACCCGGCTGCCGGGCCAGAACGGGGCGGACGGGGTGAAGGTCAGCGTGCTGCCCGTCTTCGCCCAGCTGCCTGCGGTGGCGGGGTGCACGGCTGGCATCGGCGAGTTGCTGGCCAGCGGGGCGGACAGCGTCACCCGGATCGGGCTAGCGCCATTGGTGCGGGTCACCGCGCCGCCCTGGGTCACGGATACGACCCGCAGCGGCGCGGCCACCCCGGCCTGGGCGCCGCTGGAATCATGGTCGGAGACGGCGGTCGTGCGGCTGGTGGAGCCGCCCGCGCCGAGGGTGCCGATGGTCACGCCCGCGACCACGAGGACACCGACACCCCCGACGGCGAGCAGGGCAATCTTGGTCCGCCGGGATCCGGCGGTATCGGTGTTCCCGCCCCCGGTGCTTCCGCCTCCGGTGTCCGCAGCCTGGGTGTCCGCAGCCTGGGTGTCCGCAGCCTGGGTGTCCGCAGCCTGGACCGCTATGTCCTGGACCGCCGTGTCCTGGACCGCCGTGTCCTGGACCGCGGTGCCCGGGGCCGCCGTGCCCTGGGCCGCGCCATCCGGGGCGGCCCCACCCTGGGCGTCTCCGTCCCCGGCGGCCCCGCTCCCGGCCCCGGATGACAGGAACGCCGTGGGCCGCCGCATCCACCCTGGAGTCTGCACGTTCCGCTCCCTTATGTTCCCTTTACCTGCCAAAGGCCGCGGGACCGCTCCACCGTACGGCCTGCCCGCTGTAACGCATTCCCGACATGCCCGGTTCCCGCCTGCCGGCGTGTCCCGCCCCTGACCCCTGTCCTACGCGACCTGCCACCCCCCCGGACCGTCCTCAGCGGGTGATATCCGCGACTCGGGCACCGGGCCCTAGCTGCGCAAATATCACCTAAAGCCACTCTTTGCGGCGGAAGATCACGTACAGGAACACGGAGAGCCCAATGATGATCAGCAAGGACGACCACAAGCCGCCCACTTTGCCAAAACCGGGATATGGAACATTCTGCCCGTAAAACCCCGTGACTGCGGTCGGCACGGCAATGATGGCGGCCCAGCTGGTGACCTGCTTCATGATCACGTTGAGCCGGTTGCCGCGCAACGTGAGATGCGTCTCCAGAATCGTGGTGACCAGGTCGCGGAGGGATTCGGTCCATTCGGTCGCGCGCAGCACGTGGTCGTAGACGTCGTGGAAGTAGGGGATGATCTCCCCGTCCACCACGTGCAGGTCGCGGCGCAGCAGCGAGTTGAGCACCTCACGCATGGGCAGCACCACGCGCCGCAGCAGGACCAGGGACTTGCGCAGCTCGAACGTGCGGCGCTGCATCTCCTTGTCCCGCGGGTTGTCGTCGAACAGCTGGTCCTCGAGCGTCTCGATCTCGGTGTCCAGCGACTGGACCGCCTCGAAATGGGTGTCCACGACGTAGTCGAGCAGGCCGTAGAGCAGGAACCCCACGCCGCACTTGGCCAGGTCCGGTGAGTCGTCCCAGCGCCGGACTACAGCATCGATATCAAAGCCCGGGCTGCGCCGCACCGTGACCACCGCGCGGTCGGTGACGAACGCGTCCACCTCGTCGGTTTCCAGCTCGCCGGTGTCAGTATTGAGCTTCACGCCGTACGAGGTCACGAAGATATGGCTCTGGTAGCGGTCCAGCTTGGCGCGCTGGTGCTCGGCTACCGCGTCCTCGACGGCCAGCGGGTGCAGCCCCAGTT
Organism: Actinomycetes bacterium; assembly: GCA_025964635.1. Taxonomy (GTDB): domain Bacteria; phylum Actinomycetota; class Actinomycetes; order Streptosporangiales; family Streptosporangiaceae; genus RYN-230. The sequence goes on from JAOPYP010000768.1 coordinate 5,660, forward strand.
CCTCGCTGATCGAGGACAGGTCCTCCGCGGTGGGCTCGCACAGGTCGAACCAGACGACCGCGGTCGGGTCGGCGAGATAGTCGGACACCTGGGCGACGGGGAAGCCCTCGTCCTCCAGGATCCCGTTGCGGTACATGCGGGTACGCGACATGGGGCCAAAGATAAGGGCATCAGCAGCGGTAGGCGGCCGGACGGCTGCGCCACGCTCGCTCCGGGCCGTGGCCGGGCTGAGGCTGGCATGATCGGACTTATGACGGTTATCAAGATCAATGCGATCACCGTGCCACCGGACAGCGGGGACGAACTGGCCCGCCGCTTCGCGGCGCGGGCCGGTGCCGTGGACGGCCAGGATGGGTTCGAGGGGTTCGAGCTGCTCAAGCCCACCGACGAGCGGACCACCTGGCTGGTCGTGACCCGGTGGCGGGATGAGGAGTCCTTCGCGGCGTGGCTGAACTCCCCCGCGTTCGGCCAGGGACACCGCTCGCAGGCCGAGCGCGAGGGCGGCCATGCGCCGCCGCCGGTGGGGGTGTCCAGCGAGCTGTGGTCCTACGAGCCCGCGGGCGGGTCCGCGGCGCAGCCCGGCTGAGCGGGTGGGCAGCTGGGCGCCGCCAGGCGGCGACATAGCAACCCCCGCCGTCCTCGTGGACGCCGGGCGCCTGGACCGGAACCTGCGGGCGATGGCCGACAGCGCCGCCCGCCGTGGCCTCTCACTGCGGCCGCACGCCAAGACGCATAAGTCCGTCGAGATCGCCCGGCGCCAGCGGGAGCACGGCGCTATCGGGGTGTCCGTAGCCACCCTGGGCGAGGCTGAGACCTTCGCAGACGCCGGCCTCGACGAGGTCTTCGTTGCGTATCCGTTCTGGACTGACCCGCAGCGGGCACCGAGGCTGCGCGCCCTGGCGCGCCGGATCCGGCTGATGGCCGGGGTGGACTCGCTGGCCTCGCTGCATGAGCTGGCCGCCGCCGTCCAGGGCCACGCCGAGCTGCGGGTGCTGGTCGAGGTGGACTGCGGGCTGCGGCGCAGCGGGGTCGCCCCCGACGGTGCGGGCCGGATCGCGACCGCGGCGGCCCGGGCGGGCCTGGCGGTGGACGGCGTGTTCACCTTCCCCGGGCACAGCTACGCGCCGGGCATGGCCGAGCAGGCCGCGGCCGACGAGGCGGCCGCGCTGGCCGCCGCGGCAGCCAGCCTGGAGGAGGCCGGGATGCCCTGCCCGGTGCGCAGCGGCGGGTCCACGCCCAGCGCGGCGCA
>JAOPYP010000770.1 GCA_025964635.1 Actinomycetes bacterium
TGGTCCTTACCCCCGCTGGCCTGCGGCGCCACGCGGAGGCCGCGCCCGTGCACCGTGAGGTGCTGGCCCGGACCCTTTCGCCTGAGCTGGTCCAGTGCCAGTGCACCGACACCGTTCCGGCCTGACCGCCCAGCCAGCGCCGTTCCCCGCCGCCCAGCACCGTTCCGGTCTGACCCGCCCAGCGCTTCGCGCTCGGCCAGCGCCGTTCCCGCCCGGCCCCAGCGCGGCCCCCGCACAGCATCACCCCTCCCGGCCCGGCCGGGCGACCCGGCCGACCCTGGTGCGGCAACTGCGTTCCCCCCGCCCCGGAAACGCCCCCCGCCCACATTGGCCCCGAGCCTCCCAATCCGCGTAAATCGGCCATCCGGGGGAGCGGATCTCGTGATCTCCCCGTAACCTGGGGCGATGGGCATGATGATGGCCGTCAGCTTCGAACGCTACGGACGGCTTTACTACCTGGACCCCGGGCCGCTCACGCCTAGGGTCGGTGACAAGGTTCTCGTGCCCACCGACGCCGGCCCCGAGGTGGCCGACGTCATCTGGGCCCCGCAGTGGGTGGATGACGACGTGGACGGGCTGCCGGTGTGCGCCGGGCTCGCCACCGACGAGCACATGTCCCGGGACGAGGCCAACCGGGGCCGCCGCGCCGAGGCCCGGGTCGCCGCCCGCCGCCTGGCCCGCGAGCACAGCCTGCCCATGAAGATCATCGGCGTGGACTACGTCGACGACCCCAACGTGTACACGATCTACTTCAGCGCCCCGGGCCGGGTCGACTTCCGGGCTCTGGTCCGCGACCTGGCCGCCCGGCTGCGTGGCCGGGTGGAACTGCGCCAGATCGGCCCGCGGGACGAGGCGCGGCTGCAGGGTGGCATCGGGCCGTGCGGCCGCGACCTGTGCTGCTCCACGTTCCTGAAGGACTTCGAGCCGGTGTCCGTCCGGATGGCCAAGGACCAGGAACTGCCGGTCAACCCGTTGCGGATCGCCGGGGCCTGCGGCCGCCTGATGTGCTGCCTCAAGTACGAGCACCCCCTCTACCAGGACTTCCGCAAGGACGCCCCGAGCATCGGCTCGTCCGTCGAGACCCCGGAGGGCCCGGGCGTCGTCACCGGCCACAGCGTGCCCGGCGACAAGATCGTGGTGAAGCTGGCCCGCGACGGCAGCAAGTGCGCCTGCCCGAAGGCGAGCGTGTGCGGATCCCGGCAGGCCTACGAGGCGAAGTACGGCGACCAGACGGCCGGAACGCCCACGCAGTAGCCGCGCCTCGAGCGCGATCACGGCCGGACGTGGTCGTGCGGCCCGCCCTTATCGTCCACGATCGACTGCGGATGGTGTTCCCCTGTGAGTGATGTGGCTGGAGGAGGCAGCGCTGGACGCCGGGGGTGGCGCGGCCACCGCTGGGCTCACGTGCTGATCGCGGGGATGTCCGGCGTCCTGCTGGCGGCCTGCAGTACCAGCGGCATCGCGCACCCGGCCACCGGCACGCCCAGTTCCAGCGCGGCGCCCACCCCGCAGCGCACCGCGCCGATCGCCGAACCACCGGGGCCGCCGCCGACCACAATGTCCGGCTACTACGCCCAGAAGCTCCGGTGGCAGACCTGCAACAAGGTGTTCCAGTGCGCCCGGCTGCGCGTCCCGTTCGACTACCGCCGGCCCGCCTGGCGGCGGTTCTCGCTCCCGGTGATCCGGCTGCGCGCCACTGACCCGGCGAAACGGATCGGCTCCCTCGTCGTCAATCCCGGCGGCCCCGGCGGCTCCGGGATCAGCTTCGCGCTGCAGGCCCGCACCGAGATCGCGGCCCCGGTGCGCGCCCGGTTCGACGTCGTGGGCTTCGACCCGCGCGGGGTGGGCGCGAGCGAACCCGCCCTGCACTGCCTGTCCGGCCCCCAGCTGGACACTTACTTCTCCACTAACGAGAACCTCACCGGTGCCGGTCACCTCGCCCCGGTCGTCGCCGTGGCCAGGCAGTTCGCCCGCGGTTGCGCGCGTGAGTCCGGGACGCTGCTGCCCTGGGTGGGCACCCGCAACGCCGCCCGGGACATGGATGTGCTCCGGGCCGCGCTCGGCGACGCGAAGCTCACCTATCTCGGCAAGTCCTACGGCACCTACCTGGGCAGCTGGTACGCGCAGCTCTTTCCCTCCCACGTCCGGGCACTGGTCCTGGACGGGGCGATCGACCCGGGAAGCTCTTCGTTGCGGATGAATATCGTGCAGGGGCAGGGCTTCGAGGTCGCGCTGCGCGCGTTCGTGGCGGACTGCGTGGCGCGGGCGGGCTGCCCCGTCGGGCGCGGCTCCGTGGCGGCGGGCGTGGCCCGGATCCGGGGGCTGGTCAGCGGGGCCACGGCGCATCCGCTGGTCAACAACGCCGGCAGCCAGCCCGCCAACGGGGCCATGCTGCTGAACGGCATCGCGACCGCGCTGTACAGCCAGGCGTACTGGCCCACGCTGCGCGAGGCGCTGCGGGCCGGGTTCGGTGGCGACGGGACCGTGCTGGTCGCGCTGGCCAACGCGCTGTGGCAGCGCAACGCCACCGGCCGGTACACCAACTTCGCCGACGCGAACATGGCGGTGGACTGCCTCGACCGGCCGTGGCCGGCCGGGCTGGCCCGCTGGCGCGCCGCGGCCGCGTCCGCCGCCCGGGCCGCGCCGGATTTCGGGGCGTCGATCGTGTGGGGTGGCCTGCCCTGCGCGTACTGGCCGGTCCGCTCCTACCCGGTACCGAGGATCCGCGCGGCGGGCGCCCCGCCAATCCTGGTCGTCGGCAACAAGCGGGACCCGGCCACGCCGTACCGCTGGGCCCAGGCCCTGGCCGGGGACCTCAAGTCCGGGGTGTTGCTGGGGTGGAACGGCAACGGGCATACCGCGTACATGATGGGCAGTTCCTGCGTCGACGGCCTCGTGAACCGGTACCTGCTGAACCTGGCCACCCCCCGCAACGGCACCGTCTGTCCCTGACATTCGGCCGGCCCGAGTCTCCGAGGGACGGTTCGCGGCCGGGGCCCAGCCTGGTGGGCAGACCGGTAGACTCGGTGAGCCGTCGGATGGCGGCTTGCCGCCTTAGCTCAGTCGGTCAGAGCGACGCACTCGTAATGCGTAGGTCATCGGTTCGATTCCGATAGGCGGCTCCCACCTCAGAGGCCCTTCCGATCAAGGAAGGGGCTGCTCTGCTCGCTGAAAGCCTCCCCCCGCCGGGCAATGCGGCGCTGGTTGTGCGGACGCTGGTGGGACCCGAACGAGTCGTTGACTGGCATTCGGCAGGCAGGTGCAGCTCGTAGGCGCCGGGCAGTGGATCATCGAGGGGGAAAGGGTCCGCCAACGCTGGGATCGGCTCGTCTAACAGGTGGAAGATCGTGCGCTGCACCGTTCACCGCAGCCGCTGCGGCAGGGCCTCGATCTGCTGCCACGAAGTGCCAGGGAAGCGGACCAGGCGATCACTCACGTATTCCCCATGCCTCAGCCAGGTCCTCGCGGGCGAACGTGGGTGCGTCGTCACCAGGGCCAGGGTCCGCCTGAATGCTGCCTTTGGCCACACCGCGCGCGACTTCCCGCCGCAGCCGCTTCAGCTCAGCTTTCAGCGCATCCAGCTCGGCACGGGGGATGCTGACTAGTTCGGACGCTTCGGTGCTCACGCGTGGCCCCTTCAGTTCTGCGATCAGGCCCCAGTGTAGAACGATGCAAGAGGACGTCGTTGGCGGCGGTTCACGTCGATGATTTACGTGTAACTCTCCGTACAGTGCGGCCTGCATGCGATCCGGATTCCCTGGGTGACCCACCTGGGCTGACTATTGATGATCTTGCTAACGGGCCTGCTACCAACGAACTTGGACAACCCTGGACCTGAGTGAAATCAGGAGCCCAGTGAGCTGGCATGGAGCGACGCGGTGGATGGCAGTGGACGTCTTGAATCCTTCTCGTAATGCGTAGGTCATCGGTTCGATCCCGGTAGGCGGCTCCCATCGGGAAGCCAGTAACCACCAGCCTCTTTGGCCCCTCTTATTGTGGCTCTGGCCCTGCCCGTGTCCGTGAAATGGCTCAGATTCCCCCGACCATGAGCGTGGAGCCGATCTACGCGTGTCCGGTCTGAAAACCGCTAAGCCGTGACAGAGTGCCGCCGTTGCGTGCTGAACGGACGGGTAAGCAGAGCTGAATCACGGGCGCTCACCGGCACGCGCCGGAGGCACTCACCGGTAAGGGTCCTGGTCAGGCGGACTGGGGTACCGGTAATAATTCTGATCTTGAACTGAAATGCGTAAACATTTCAAGTAGAGTAGGGCATACCCACTCCGAGTTACCCGAGGCCCGCCCGGAGGTACGAACGAGGACCGGGGTCTGGACCCGCAGGAACGCGCGTGATCGTACTCAGCTCATGCGCTCTGGAGCGGGCCGACGTCGCAGGGGAAGAGAAGATCATGACCGCGATCAAGGCAGCGAGCACCGCGTTTCGGCAGCGGACCTCACCACAGAATGGCCTGCCTGAGCGTGTGCCCTATGTTTATGGTCAGCAGACACGCCGGAATTCCTATGCCGCACGTGTCGCTCGGCGAAATATAGAAGGATGGTGGCAGCCGCCTGCCACTGTGCCCAAACCGTAGCTCACTGGGCCGCAGACTCCTGCAGGAACTGCTGCGTAAATTAACCTCGTCCGCTCGCACAGTGGCTGGGCTGAGATTCTCACGCGTACTCGCGGGGAGCTTCACCTGAGCATCCGCTAGCCCGGAAACTCAAGCTAGACCTGAAGCGGAAGGTCGGGGATCAGCGCCAGGCCGTTGACTTGGTCCTGCCGTTGCCCAGGATGCCGGTACTGCTGCCGATGCCGCGCCGAACGGTGCACACTGCACCCTCGGCGTTCGACAAGGCAACCGACCACGTCACGGTCGGGCCGGGAGCAGAGACTGCCGGAACCGCGGTTAGTAACCGGCCGCTGGCCAGCGGCTTGGCTCAAGTGACTTATTCGTCCGGCCAGAGCCAGCCGGTTTCGCCGTTCATGTGCATCTCGGTCTCCGGGTGGCACGGCTTGGTGCAGATCACCGCTCCGGGAGAACCCTTGAGCGGCGGATACTCGTGACCGCAGAAAGGCAGGAAAACATTGCTGCTGCTCAAGCGGGCCGGCATCCCCGGATGACGTGTTTCGGCTCGGTCGTCCATGACTACCCCTCTGGTCAGGCCCGGGCCAGCCGCACATTCACCCGTACCGTCGGCCGCTGCGGGCGATCAGGCGCACTGACCTACCGCCACGGCCATGCGCGAAACTACTCGACCGGCTAGTCCTACTCGGAGCATCCGACGACCGGAGGTTGGCCGGCCGAAGGGGAGCCGGGTTACGCTCTTGGGACGTCGCGCTCACGGGGAGGCATCGGTGATGGTCGGTCCCGGAGATGAGCGCGGCGCAGGCGCAGGCGCAGGACGTTACAGCTATCTCCGGGCGTCGCATGCCGACCGCGAGCAGGTGCTCGACATGGTCAAGGCCGCGTTCGTGCAGGGCCGGCTGGCGAAAGACGAGTTCGACGCGCGGGTGGCCCGGGTGCTGACGGCGCGTACCTACGCGGACCTGAATGCCCTCACCGCCGACATCCCCGCCGGGCTGGCCAAGGCCCCGCCGCCAGAGGCCGCCCTGGAATCACGTAGCGCGCCCGCCGCGGAATCGGCTGGACGGAAGATAGTGAAGGCGTGGGCCTGCGCAACAGTGGTGGCGCCGAGCATCGCGGTTGGCGTAGCCCTGATGGAGTCGGGAACCGCGATTGCCCTGATCGCGATCGCCATGGCCCTGTTCGCCTGCGTGATCGCCGTGCCGGTAAGCGGGCTGCTGATGTTGCACTCATGGATCGAAGAGCATTTCGCCAAGGCGTGGGATGATCCTGACCGCCGGGCGCCTGAGGTCAGCGGATGATGGCCACGAGGTTCAGCACTGCCGATCCCAGAGTCTGATCGCCAGAGATAGTGGTCTGCTCTCGCGCGGTTTCCACCGTGAC
>JAOPYP010000777.1 GCA_025964635.1 Actinomycetes bacterium
CACCAGCGGTCGGTCGGGGACGACCCCGGCGCGGGCGCGGGCCCGGACGCCGGCCCGGGCGCCGGCCCGGGCGCCGGCCAAACCGTAGCCATGGCCTCCACCGCGATCTTCGTCACAGCAACCGCCCGTCAGGCCCCCACCATGCGCGACGCGTGATCGTCCTGCCCGGGCAGGGACTAGCATCAGAGCCGTGACCACGACGCTCACCATTACTACCAGCGCGCCCACCTCGATCGACGCGGACGCCGTCGTCATCGGAGTGATCAAGGGCCAGGATGGACCCGTCCTCGCCCCGGGCGCCACCGACCTCGACAAGGCGCTGGGCGGCGGCCTGGCCGCCACCCTGGCCACCCTGGGCGTGACCGGCCAGGCTGAGGAAGTAACCCGGCTGCCGGGCGGCGGCGCGATCACCGCGCCGGTGATCGCCGCGGTTGGCCTGGGCCCGGGCACCGCCGGCGCGGGCGGCTCCTTCGACCCCGAGACGCTGCGCCGGGCGGCGGGCGCGGCCGTCAGGACCCTGACCGCGTCCGGCCGCGCCGCGTCCAACGGCGGCGCTGCCGACCTCAGGATCGCGCTTTCCCTGCCCGCCGGCGACCCGGCCGCGGCCGAGGCCGTCGCGGTCGGCGCGCTGCTGGGCAGCTACGCGTTCACCCGGTACCGCCAGGACGGCCGGCGGCCCGCCGCGATCACCGTGCTGACCCCGGCCGGTGACGCGGACGGCATCCGCCGCCGCGCCCAGGCCATCGCCGAGGCGGTGTCGCTCGCCCGCGACCTGGTCAACACCGCCCCCTCGGACCTGTTCCCCGAGACGCTGGCGGACGAGGCCCAGCGGGTGGCCGCCGCGGCCGGGCTGCAGGCCGAGGTCCTGGACGAGAAGGCGCTCGAGCGCGGCGGCTACGGCGGCATCGTCGGCGTCGGCCAGGGGTCGGTGCACCCGCCGCGCCTGGTGCGCCTGGAGTACGCGCCGCCGCAGGCGGACACCACGGTCGTGTTCATCGGCAAGGGCATCACGTTCGACTCCGGCGGGCTCTCACTGAAGCCGCCGAAGTCCATGGAGACCATGAAGTCGGACATGGGTGGTGCGGCCGCGATCATCGGCGCGATGCAGGCCATCGCCGCGCTGGCCCCGGCCGTCCGGGTCATCGGCTACCTGCCGATCGCGGAGAACATGCCGAGCGGGACCGCGCAGCGCCCCTCCGACGTGCTCACCATGTACGGCGGCAAGACCGTCGAGGTGCTCAACACCGACGCCGAGGGCCGGCTGGTGCTCGCCGACGTGCTGGCCCGCTCGGCTGAGGACTCCCCCGACGTGGTGGTGGACGTGGCCACGCTGACCGGCGCCCAGGTCGTGGCGCTCGGCACGCGGATCTCCGCGGTGATGGCCAACGACGACGAGCTGCGCGACGCGGTGGTGGCCGCGGCGGCCCGGGCCGGTGAGGCCATGTGGCCGATGCCGCTGCCCGGTGAACTGCGCAAGGGCCTCGACTCGACCGTCGCCGACCTGGCCAACGTGTCCGCGGACCGCAGCGGCGGGATGCTCGTCGCCGGCCTGTTCCTGCGGGAGTTCGTGCCCGCCGGGGTGCGCTGGGCGCATCTGGACATCGCGGGCCCGTCCTTCAATGACGGCCAGCCGCACGGGTATACCCCGAAGGGCGGGACTGGCGCGGCGACCAGAGCTCTCGTGCAGATAGCGCTGGACGCCGCGGAGGGAAGGCTCTAGCCAGGATTAGGTGTTAGGCGGTCGGGGACAACTGATCGGAGCAAGGAGCACATCAGTGGCGGACAGCAACAGTTCCTACGACATCGTCATCCTCGGTGGCGGCAGCGGCGGGTACGCCTGTGCGCTGCGCGCGGCCGAACTCGGCAAGCGCGTGGCGCTGATCGAGAAGGACAAGGTCGGGGGGACCTGCCTGCATCGTGGCTGCATTCCCACCAAGGCGCTGCTGCACGCCGCGGAAGTCGCCGACCAGGCCCGGGAGGGCGAGGCGTTCGGGGTCCGGTCGACCTTCGAGGGGATCGACATGCCCGGCGTCCACGCCTACAAGGACAAGGTCGTGGACCGGCTCTGGAAGGGTCTGCAGAGCACTCTGGCCAGCCGGAAGATCGAGATGGTCTACGGCGACGGCACGCTGGTCTCGCCGACCCAGGTGCGGGTGGGCGACACGGTGTACGAGGGCGCGCACGTCGTGCTGGCCACCGGGTCCGAGGCCAAGAGCCTGCCCGGGCTGGAGATCGACGGCGAGCGGGTCATCAACAGTGATCACGCGCTCCGGCTGGACCGGGTGCCGCGGTCGGCCGTCATCCTCGGCGGCGGGGTCATCGGGGTCGAGTTCGCCAGCGTGTGGCGCTCGTTCGGGGCCGAGGTCACCATCGTCGAGATGCTCCCGCACCTGGTGCCGCTGGAGGACGAGGCCAGCTCCAAGCTGCTGGAGCGGGCGTTCCGCCGCCGCGGCATCGGCTACGAGCTCGGCACCCGCTTCGAGGGGGTCAAGGACAACGGCAGCGGCGTGACGGTGAGCCTGGCCGGCGGCAGGACGCTGGACAGCGAGCTGCTCCTGGTCGCCGTGGGCCGCGGGCCCGTGTCGGCCGGCCTGGGCTACGAGGCGGCGGGCGTGGCGGTGGAGCGCGGCTACGTGAAGGTCGACGAGTACTGCCGCACCAACGTGCCCACGATCTCCGCGGTCGGGGACCTGATTCCCGGCCCGCAGCTGGCCCACGTCGGGTTCGCCGAGGGCATCCTGGTCGCGGAGCGGCTGGCCGGCCTGAAGGTGACGCCGATCGACTACGACGGCGTGCCGCGGGTCACCTACAGCGACCCCGAGGTCGCGTCGGTGGGCATCACATCGGCGATGGCCGCGGAGCGCGGCATCGAGGTCACCGAGCTCACCTACCCGATCGGCGGCAACGGCAAGAGCGTGATCCTGCAGACCCAGGGCGCGGCGAAGCTGATCGCGGCGGCCACCGGCGGGCCGGACGGCACGCCCGGGCCGGTGCTGGGCATTCACCTGGTCGGCGCCCGCGTCGGTGAGCTGATCGCCGAAGGCCAGCTGATCTACAACTGGGAGGCGCTGCCGTATGACGTGGCCCAGCTCATCCACCCGCACCCCACCCAGTCAGAGCTGATCGGCGAGGCGCACCTTGCGCTCGCCGGCAAGCCCCTGCACATGCACGCGTAGCCCGGAGCCGGGCCGCGCCCCCCAGCACAGCCGCAACTGTGAGCGTCGAACAGCGAAGGAGTCACGGGAAGCCATGTCGGTCTCCGTATCCATGCCCCAGCTCGGTGAGAGCGTTACCGAGGGCACCGTCACGCGCTGGCTGAAGAAGGAGGGCGAGCGCGTGGAGGCGGACGAGCCGCTGCTCGAGGTCTCCACAGACAAGGTCGACACCGAGATACCGTCGCCGGTGGCCGGGATCCTGCGCGGGATCACCGTCGCCGAGGACGAGACGGTCGCGGTCGGTGCCGAGCTCGCGGTCATCGACGAGAACGGCGCCGAGGCCGCTGCCCCGGCCGCGGAGGGCGGGGCGGACGGCCAGGCCGAACCGGCGGCCGCCGGGGCCCCGGACGACGGTTACCAGGAGGCCGGCCAGGAGCCGGACCGCCAGCCCGCGGCCGACAGCCCGGCCGAGGGGTACCCCTACCCGGCCTCAGCCGGGTACCCGGGCGGCGGCGAGGAGCCTGCCGCCGGTTACCAGCAGCCGCCCGCGTACGAACCCCCCGCCGCCCCCAGCTACGCGCAGCCGCCGCAGGCGGCCGAGCAGCCGCCGCCCGCCGGGCCGGACCTGGGGCAGCCGGACCTTGGGCAGCCGGACAGCGCCCC
>JAOPYP010000805.1 GCA_025964635.1 Actinomycetes bacterium
GGGATCAGGACCGGCCCTGCCGGACCTCGCTGAACGGGACATCCCGGTCCGCGGCGAATTCCCGGGGCATGCCGAGCAGCCGCTCGCTGATGATGTTCCGGGCCATCTCGGTGCTGCCGCCCCCGAGGCTGGATGACTGCCGGCTGAGGAAATGCTGGCCGTACTGCCCGGGGCCGGCTGCGCCCAGCGGATCGGTCACGGCCGCGCTGCCCGCGATCTCCACGCCGATGTCGGCGTCCTTCCACTCGACCTCGGCGTGAAACAGCCGGGTGATGGACCCCGCCGGACCGGGCATCTGCCCGCTGGCGATCGCGCCGGAGATCCGGTCGATGAGCTGCTCGTGCACCCGGTGCATGGCCCGGGACTCCCCGATCAGCTCGCGCACCCGCGGGTCCGCCGCGCGCCCTGCGGACCGGGCCAGCGCCAGGAAGTCCCGGCTGACCCCGATCCGGCTGCGCTGGCCCTGGCCACTGACGTACGGCGACCCGCCGCCCACCGCCATCCGCTCGTGGAACAGCTGCCGGGAGGCGACCGCCCAGCCGCCGTTCACCTCACCGACCACCGCGTCCGCGGGCAGGATGACGTCGTCGAAGAACTCCTCGCAGAACTCCGTCGAGCCGTTCACCTGCCGTATCCGCCGGATCGTGACGCCCGGCTGGTGCACCTTCATCAGGAACATGGTCAGCCCGCGGTGCTTGGGCGCGGTCCAGTCCGTGCGGGCCAGGCACAGCGCCCAGTCGGCCGCGTAGGCACTGGAACTCCAGATCTTGGCCCCGTTGAGCACCCAGACGTCGCCGTCCCGCTCCGCCCGGGTGATCACCCCGGCCAGGTCGGAGCCGCCGCGCGGCTCGGACAGGAACTGGACGAAGACCTCGTCGCCCCGGATGGCCGCGGCGATCCGGTCACGCTTCTGCTCCTCCGTCCCGCAGTCCAGGATGGTCGCGGCACAGATGCTGAACGTGGGCACGTTGAGCAGCAGCGGCATCTCGTAGCCGGCCGACTCCTCGGTGAACGCCTTCTGGTGCTCGCCGGCCAGTCCCAGGCCGCCATACTCAGCGGGGAAGGCGATACCGGCGAACCCGCCGGCGTGCAGCCGCTGCTGAAGCTCCCGGGCCCGGTCCCAGTCCTCGTCGTCGTCGCCGGCGCCCCCCTGGTCAGCCGCCGGGGCGCCGAGCCGGGGCAGGGCGCTGGCCAGCCACTCCCGGGCCCGGGCCCGGAACGATTCAACGCTTTCCATGGCGCGTGCCTCCTCGGTGAATGTCCCCTGCGGCGGTTCCTGCGGGCCCGGCCATCCGTCACGCCTCCATCAGGTCAGCGATCCGGCGGCGGTGCTCCTCCGGGGTGCCGTGCAGCGCCCGGTTCACCGTGGCCCGCCGCAGGTAGAGGTGCAGGTCGTGTTCCCAGGTGACGCCGAGACCGCCGTGCATCTGCACGCAGTCCTGGATGATGTCGGTCGCGCGGCTGCCCACGTAGGACTTGGCCACGCTGGCCAGCTCGGCCGCGTCCGGCGCGGCGGCCGCCACCGCGCGGGCGGCCGCCAGCGTGGTGGCGTGACACGCTTCCAGCCAGGTCTTCATGTCCGCAAAGCGGTGCTTCAGCGCCTGGTAGGAGGCCAGCGGGCGGCCGAACGAGTACCGGTCGAAGGCCCATTCCACGGTGAACTCAAGGACCCGGCCGGCCACCCCGCAGGTTTCCGCGCAGGACAGCACGGCGGCCACCTGATTCTGCCGCCGCATGGCCGCGGCCGCCTGGCCGGGCTGGCCGACCAGTGCCTCCGGCCCGACCTGGACGCCGTCCAGCCGCACCTCACCGAACCGGCGGACGACGTCGAGGCTCCACGACGGTTCGATGCTCAGCCCGGGGGTGCCGGCCCGGACCAGAACCTGGGCCGGGCCGTCCGCCGACTGGGCCGAGATCAGGAACCGGTCCGCCTGCCCGGCGGCCTCCACGCGGTCCTTGGCGCCGTCGAGGACGAACCCGCCCGGGACCGGGGTGAGCACGGTCCGGAGCGGGCCCGTGCCCCATCCGGTGCCGGGCTCGTCGCAAGCCCACCCGGCCACCAGCGCACCGGAGGCCAGCTCATCCAGCTCCGCGGAGTGATCCGGGCCGCCCGCCGATTCCACCAGCGCGGTGATCACCGTGTTGACGGGCAGCAGCGGCCCGGGGGCCACCATGCGGCCCATTTCCTCGGCGATGACGATCAGGCCGAGCAGGCCCTCGCCGCTGATCCGGCCGGCCCCCGGGTCGTCAGGCACCAGCATGGCCGCCCAGCCGAGTTCGGCGCCGCGTTCCCACCAGTCCCGGTCGAAACCCTGCGGGGCCGCGGCCAGCTCCCGCACCCGCTCCAGGGGCGTTTCCGACTCCAGGAACTTTTTCGTGGTGGAGCGGAAAAGCTTCTGGTCCGGCGAAAGATCGAGATCCATGATGCGTCCCCTGACTCACGGACGGCTGCCTCATGTGACGGCCGTCTCGGCTACCGCCGCTGGTCGATCTCCTCGGATAGCTGCGGGACGACCGCGTGGAGGTCACCCACGATGCCGAGGTCGGCCAGCTCGAAGATCGGGGCCTCGGGGTCCTTGTTGATGGCCACCACGGTCTTCGACGTCTGCATCCCGGCCCGGTGCTGGATGGCCCCGGAGATGCCGACCGCCAGGTAGAGCTGGGGCGAGACGGTCTTGCCGGTCTGGCCCACCTGGTGGGCGTGCGGGTACCAGCCCGCGTCCACGGCGGCCCGGGAGGCCCCGACCGCCCCGCCCATCTGGTCGGCCAGGCGCTCGATAAGGGCGAAGGCGTCCGGGCCGCCGAGCCCGCGGCCGCCCGAGATGACGACCGATGCGTCCGTGAGCTCCGGGCGGCCGGTGGCCGCACGCTCGGAGCGGGCGGTCAGCCGGACCGCGCGGGCCAGGCCGGAAAAGGCCACGTCCACCCGCTGCACCTGCGGGGTCACCGGCTCGCCGGCGGGCTGCGGGCTGACCGCGCCGGGCTTGACCGTCACCACGGCCACGGGAGTGGTAAGCGCCGCCTGGACCTGGTAGGACGCGGCCAGCACCGACTGCCGGGTCACCGGCCGCCCGTCGCCGTCCGGGGCCACATCGACCGCGTCGGTAACCAGCCCGGCCTCGAGGCGGAGCGACAGCCGGGCCGCGGTCTCGCGGGCATCCGGGGATGAGCCGGTCAGCACCAGCAGCGGGCCGGGTCCGAGTTCCGCCACGGCGGCCAGTACCCCCTCGACCCGGGGAAGTACCAGGCCTTCGGTGGTGAGGGGGTCCTCGACCAGGAACACGCGCTCCGCGCCGAAGGCGCCCACGGCGCCGACCGCCCGGTGGCCGTCTGGCCCGAAGAGCACCACCGCGGGCGGCCCGAACCTGCGGGCCAGGGTGAGCAGTTCCTGGACGGGTTTCGCGGCCAGGCCATCGGCCGTGTCCGCCACGACAAGCACCTGCGGCATGAGCGTCCTCCGGGGGCTTTCTGGTCGCTGATCGCTGGAATGCCTAGATGAACTTCCGGGCCGCGAGGAAGTCGGCGAGGACCGCACCACCGGCACCGTCGTCCATCACCCGTTCGCCGGCCTGGCGCGGCGGCCGCGGGGTGATGTCCCGCACCACGGTCCACGCGGCAGCCGCGCCCGCCCGGGCCGGCTCGATGGCCAGGTCAGCCAGGGACAGGACCTCGACCGGCTTCTTCTTGGCGGCCATGATGCCCTTGAAGGACGGGTACCTGGCCTCGCCGGTGCGGTCGGTCACGCTGACCAGGGCGGGCAGGCTGGCGGTGTACGTCTGCGTCGCGGTATCCGTCTCCCGGTCGATCTCGACCGAGCCGTCCGCGACACTCAGCCGCCCGGCGTAGGTGAGCTGGGGAACGCCGAGATAGTCGGCGATCATCGCCGGGACGACGCCCATCCCGGCATCGGTCGAGGCCATGCCGCACAGCACCAGGTCGAACCCGAGCCGCCGGATGGCGGCGGCCAGCACAGCCGCGCTGGCCTGCGCATCGCTGCCGTGCAGCCCGCTGTCGAGGACGTGGACGCCACCGTCCCCGCCCATGGCCAGCAGCTTGCGCAGTGAGCTGGCCGCGTCTTCCGGGCCCATGGTCAGGTACGTGACCTGCGTTCCGGGATGAGTCTCGGCCAGCTGGAGCGCCTGCTCGGCGGCGTATTCGTCCAGCTCACACGGGCGCCCCTCGGCGGCCGCGCGGTCCAGGGTGCCGTCCGCGGCGAAGCGCCGGTCACCCTCGATATCCGGCGTGTGCTTGACCAGCGAGACAATTCTCATCGGTGCGGACTGCCTTCCTGCGCCCGGCCATCGCCCGCACGCTGGCACTGGCACTGGCCCAATCATTTTGATAGTTATAGAACTATCAGAGCGCCAGATGTACAGTCAAGAAGCGGGCCGGTCCGGGCGCGACGAGGAAGGACAGCGGAGGAGGGACAGCGTGCTGGGCGCCGTGGAAGGGCTCATCGCCGAACTGCGCCAGATCGGCCTGCCGATCCGGGTGAGCGAGGACATCGACGCCGTGGCCGCGCTGCGCCATGCCGATCTCGGGCAGCGCAGCGAGCTGAAGGCCTCGCTGGGCGCGTGCCTGGTCAAGGACGCCCAGCACCTGGGGGCCTTCGAAACCGTCTTCGACCTGTACTTCCCGGTGGGCGGGCCGCCCGGCGGGAGCCCCGGCCCGGCGGCCGGCGGGCCGGATGATGCCGCCGGGCCC
>JAOPYP010000819.1 GCA_025964635.1 Actinomycetes bacterium
GCGGGCCGGGACCGCCACCCGGGCCGCCGGGGCCAGCGCAGCGGCCCGGGCCGCCCGGCTGTCGGCCGCGTACACGGCGGCCCGCCGCAGCAGCTCCCGGATGAAGGAGGCGTTCACCCCGTCCGTGCGGGCGACCACCGCGGCCGCGCCGGGCCGGCTGAGCCGCAGGCTGCCCTGGTACAGCCGGAGCAGGCGGCGCCGGGCCGCCGCGTCGGGAAGCGGGAGCCGCGCCGTGTGATCGATCATGCCGGGCCGCGCCGCGAGGGAGTCCTCGAGCAGATCAGCCCGGTTCGTGGTGAGCAGGAAGGTGACGTCGGCGTCGCCGCCGACCGCTTCCATCTCGCTGAGCAGCCGCAGCAGCGCCGGGTGCAGCGGGGCGTGCGGGCCCCGCGGCTCGGCGGCCAGTTCGACGTCCTCCACCACGACAACCGACGGCTGCAGGGTGCGGGCGATCGCGCACGCCTCGCTGATGAACCGCAGCGCCGCGCCCGAGATCATGACCACCGTGACGTGCGGCAGCTGGCCGATCAGGTAGCGGACGGTGTGCGTCTTGCCGGTTCCGGGGGGCCCGTGCAGCAGCACGCCCCGCCTCAGGCTCTGGCCGCTCGCGCTGAGCTGACCGGAGTGCCGGGCGACGCCGAGGACGTGGCGCTCGATGCCGTCCAGCAGATCCGGCGGGAGGATCACCGTGCTCCGGTCGGGCCGCGGCCGGTCCAGGAACCCCAGCACGCTGCCGCTGGCCGGCCCGCGGACGTCCGCGCCGAACCAGATCACCTGCCCGCGGTACACGTTGTGCGTGGTGGCCAGGGCGCGGATCTGGTCCAGGACCTCCCCGGCCGCGGCCTGATCCGCCGTGGTGACCTGCACGCTGACGGTCTCGCGCGGGTCATCGCCCGCCGGGCCGCACAGCAGCACGGCCGAGCGCCGGCCCGCCTGGTCCACCAGGTAGAGACCGCGGGTCACGCACGCGCGGGTGATCCCGCCCGCGCCGGCCGGGCGGGCGGCGGTGGTCACGCTGCCGATCCCCGGGACACAAGCCGCTGAGCGCGGAAGATCCGCTGCGGTGAGGTCGGCCAGGTCGACAGGGCCGTGCCGGATACCGGTCAGGCCGAGGAGTTCGTGCCGCAGGCCGGGACCCGCGAGCCACGCATCCAGCGCGGCCTGGACGTTGACCTGGTCAAACGCGGGCCACGACGCGGTGACCACCGGCCATCCCGCAGCCTGCGGGCCGAGGTGGGTAGCCAGGGCCCGCTGGACCGGCGCATCGTGGACCCGGGCCGCCGCGACGGCGAGGCTCAGTACCCGGCCGGCCAGCCGGGGCACGTCAGCAAGCTCCGGCCGGGGGCCCAGGATCGCCGTGGGCCAGGGCCGGATAGCCAGAAGTCCCCTGGGTATTGCCGGAATCCCCACGGGAGCAGCATAGACACGGGCAGCCTGGATTATTGGGGCAACAAGGAGCGTGCCCCGGATTCGATGGACGCCTCCGACAGCAGCACGGCCTGGGCGGCGTCACCCAGCGGGATGAAACTGTCCTCGCTGTTAACGCGGGTGATCTTCCCGGTGAACCCGGCGTCGACCAGTGAGGTGATGATGGCCTCGGACACCCCGCCGGTGCGCCTGGTCTCGTCGGCCACCAGGACGCGGCCGGTGACAGAGGCCTCGCGCAGGATGTCCTCCTCCGGCAGCGGTGC
Organism: Actinomycetes bacterium; assembly: GCA_025964635.1. GTDB lineage: Bacteria > Actinomycetota > Actinomycetes > Streptosporangiales > Streptosporangiaceae > RYN-230. Next base: position 1,692 of record JAOPYP010000819.1, read on the forward strand.
GATCCAGCGCAGGTCCAGCACCCGGCAGCCGATCCCGTCGGCGGTCAGCCGGGCCGCGGCGCGCAGGCTCATCCGCAGACCGTTCCCGAACGTGATGATGGTCAGATCGCGCCCGTTGCCGTAGCTGCGGGCGCTGCCCACCGGGACGTACCCGGCCGGCCACAGGCCCGGCGGATCGTAGCGGGCCAGCCAGCCCCCGTCGCCGGCCTGGTGCAGGTCCCTGGTGTGGTAGAGGGCGATGGGCTCGAGGACAACGCAGACGCGGCCGTCCGCTTCCGCCGCCGCGAGGCAGGTCCGGAGCATGGCGGCCGCGTCGTCGGGCCGGGCCGGGCAGGCGACGATCAGGCCGGGGATATCCCGCAGGCTGGCCACCGCGTTGTCGTTGTGGAAATGGCCGCCGAAACCTTCCTGATAGGCGAGGGAGGCGATCCGCAGCACCAGCGGATTCCGGTACTGGGCCTGAGAGAAGAAGGACAGGGTCGCGGCCTCACCGCGTATCTGATCGGCGGCGTTGTGCAGGTAGGCCAGGTACTGGATCTCCGGGACCGGGAGCAGCCCGGCCAGGCCCGCTCCCAGGGCCAGGCCGAGGATGGACTGCTCGTCGAGCAGGGTGTCGAACACCCGCGCGGCCCCGAACCGCTGCGCCAGCCCGCGGGTGACGCCGTACACGCCGCCTTTGCGGGCCACATCCTCGCCGAAGACCAGCATGCCCGGCCGCGCCGCCAGGGCGTCGGCCAGCGCCGCGTTGATCGACTGCGCCAGCGTGAGCCCGCCGGCCGCTTCCGGCAGCCGCCCGGCGAACCCCTCGTCCCGGCGCACCGGCCCGGCGGCCAGGCAGGCCCGGGCCCGGACCTGCTCGGGATGATGCGGCGCCAGGGGCGCCACCACCTGGCTGGCCGTGGCCAGGCGCGGGCTCCCGGCCACCTCGGCCGCGAGGCCGAGGATCCGGGCCCGCGACTCCTCGTAGCGGGCGGACACCGCGGCCGGGGTCAGGATGCCCGCGCCCACCAGCAGCCGGGCCGTGCCGAGCAGCGGGTCGGCGGCCAGGTCCGCGGCGGCCGCGGCCGTCCCCCGGTAACTGCTTTCCACGTCCGAGCCGGCGTGGCCGCCGAACCGCACCACGGCCAGGTGCAGGAACGCGGGGGAGCGGCGCTCCCGGACCCAGGCCGAGGCGGCGAGCGCGGCGTCGTACACCGCGGCCAGGTCCGACCCGTCCGCGTGGAAATAACCGAAGCCCGGCACGGACCCGGTGGCGGCCCGGACCCAGCCGGGCGGCGTCCGCACGCTGATGCCGATCCCGTTGTCCTCGATCACCAGCAGCAGCGGCAGCGGCAGATGCTGGTAGGCACAGTAGGCGGCGGCGTTGACCGCCCCGGTGGCGGTGGAGTGGTTCAGCGACGCATCGCCGAGGCTGGCCGCGACGATCGCGTCCGCCGGCCATTCCGCGGGCCGGCCGAGCCGGGCCGCGCGGTCCAGGGCGAAGGCCAGGCCGAGCGCGCGGGGCAGGTGCGAGGCGATGGTCGACGTCTGCGGGATGACGTGCAGCAGGTGGTGTCCGAACACCTTGTGGCGCCCGCCCGCGATGGGCTCGTCCGCCGCCGCGACCAGCCCGAGCAGGACATCCCGGATCCCGTCCCGGGGAGGCGTGGCCTGCTGGCAGCGGGCCAGGTAGAAGGCACCCGAGCGGTAGTGCAGCAGGGCCGGGTCGGTGACCCGCAGCGCGGCGGCGACGCCGGCGTTGCCCTCGTGCCCGGATGACCCGATCGTGTAGTACCCGGCGCCCTGGGCCCGCAGCCAGCGCGCGGCCAGATCGAGGTGGCGGCTGGCCAGCTGCGCGTCGAAGAGCTCCAGGCAGCGCTGCCCGGTCAGGGCGGAACCGTCCCGGACGGGGCCTGGCCCGGCGGGACGCTCCCCGGGGCCCCCGGGGAGATGGCCGTCCAGCGTGGCGGCCACCTCGCCGAAGTGCCGCTCGACCGGGTCCCGTTCCGCCTGCGCTCGTTCCGCCTGACCAGGGCTCATTCCTCTACGGTAGAGCGGCTTGCTCTACCGTAGGTGCGGCACCGTTGCTGACACCGGAGGAGGCCCTGATGCTGCCCTGGTCCGCCGAGCTGGCCGGCCGGATCGACGAGCACGTGATCACCAGCGAGCTGCTGCGCGGCAACCCGCTGGGCGATCCGTACGAGCGACCGCTGTGGGTCTACGTCCCGCCTGGCTATGACGGCGACCCGGCCCGGCGGTACGCCACGGTGTACGTGATCCAGGGCTATACCGGGCACCTGGCCATGTGGCGGAACCGCTCGCCCTACCGGCAGCCGTTCCCCGAGACCGCCGACGCTGTCTTCGCGTCCGGGCAGGCCCCCGCGGCCCTCGTGGTCTTCGTGGACGCCTGGACCGGGTACGGCGGCAGCCAGTTCGTGGACTCCCCGGGCACCGGCCGGTACCACTCCTACCTGTGCGAGGAGGTGGTCCCCTGGGTGGACGCGCACTACCGGACGGCACCGGCGGCGGCGCACCGGGCGATCACGGGCAAGTCCAGCGGCGGGTTCGGCGCGATGATCACCCCGATGCTGCGGCCCGACCTCTTCGGGGCGCTGGCCACGCACGCCGGGGACTCGCTCTACGAGCTGTCCTACATCCCCGAGTTCGGCAAGTCCGTGCGGCACCTCCGCGACTACGACGGGGACATCTGGCGGTGGTGGGACGACTTCCGGTCCCGGGTCTCCTTCACCAAGGAGGCCGATCATGACCTCCTGATGCTGCTGGGCGTGTCGGCCTGCTTCTCCGCGACCCCGGACGGCCGGGTGGAGCTGCCGTTCGAGCCGCGGACCGGCAGGCTCCGGCCGGACGTGTGGCAGCGCTGGCTGGACTGGGACCCGGTCCGGATGGTGCCGCGTTATGCGGAGGCGCTCCGCGGGCTGCGCGGCATCTGGATCGACGCCGGGACCCACGACGAGTGGTTCCTCGATGTGGGTGCGCAGGCGTTCCGCGCGGCGCTGGGGGAGGCCGGGGTGCCGGACGAGATGATCCACTTCGAGCTGTTCGAGGGCACGCACATGAGCATCGACTACCGGTATCCGCTCTCGCTGGCCTGGCTGGCCTCGCGCATCGCGGTCTAGCCGGCCGCGTCGCGGTCCGGCCGCGGGCGCGCCGCGGACCAGGTGCCGCGGCGCGTCCGGGCCGGCCGTCCGGAGCCCTATTTCGGATTACGACTTTATTACCGCTCGGGCTGGCCGATTCCGGGGGAACGAGGGCGCGGGATAGTACGTGGTCGGGTCTACATGTCCGCCCCCTCCTCATGAGCGGAGAGACACTATGAGTTACCGCAGATGGGCGCCGGCGGTCCTCGCCATTCCTGCCCTGCTGCTGGCCGCGTGCGGCAGCAGCACCTCACCCAGCACCGCGAGCGGCACCAAGTCCGCCTCAGCCATGTCCACCTCGTCCATGCCCACCGAGTCCAGCTCGATGGGCGGGTCCGGGATGAGCTCATCCGGCACGGCCTCGCTGGAGAAGATCAAGACGAGCATCGGGCCGGTGCTGGCGGACGCCAAGGGCTTCACCCTGTACTGGTACGCCAAGGACACCCAGATGAGCTCGGCGTGCACGGGCTCCTGCGCGACCGCCTGGCCTCCCGTCGCCGGCAAGCCGGCCGCGGCGATGGGCGTGCGGCTGGTCGGCAAGTTCGGCACGATCACCCGGGGCAACGGCGGGCTGCAGGCCACCTACAAGGGGCACCCGCTCTACACCTACGCCGGCGACAGTGCCCCGGGCCAGGTCAAGGGCAACGGGCTCGGCGGCATCTGGCACGCGCTCAGGGTGAACTCGATCGGCGCCGTCTCACCGGGCATGGTGATGTCCTCCAGCTCACCCATGCCGTCCGCGTCGAAGTCGAGCGGCGGCTACGGCGGCGGCGGCGGGTACTGAGCCCGCCCGCGCCGTCCTGCGGCCTGGCCGGCCCCGAGGCGCCCGCCCTGACGCAGGCGGGTCCCGGGCCGGCGGCCCCGGAGCCGGCGCTACGCGGTCTCGCCGAAAAGATCGTTATTGACGCGGGAGAGGTGCGTGCGCATCGCCTCGGTGGCGCGGTCGCTGTCCCGGGCCCGCAGCGCGGTGACGAGTTCGGAGTGATCAGCCTGGTACCTCTCGCGGCGCTCCCGTGACGCGCTGCGCCGCTTGAGGTCGCCCCAGGAGTGGCCGTGCCGGGCGGTCTCGATCACCGCGTACAGCTGCCCGAGCAGGGGGCTGTGGCTGGCCGCCATGATCGTGCGGTGCAGCGCCAGGTCCCAGTTCTCGAACTCGTCGTAGCCGTCCGCCCGGTCCCCGCCAGCCAGGCAGCGGTCCATCTCCCGGAAATCACTGGCCGTCGCCCAGGCCACGACCAGCGGCATCGCGAGCGGCTCGAGCAGCCGGCGGATCGTCATGACGTCGGCGGGCGCGAAGCTGGCCGAGGCCTCGCCGGCCGGGGCCGCGGCCGGGCCG
>JAOPYP010000823.1 GCA_025964635.1 Actinomycetes bacterium
GGGCCCGGCCCGCGGGACCAGGACCGGGCCGCCCCGCGCTACGCGCTGAGCCTGGCCGTCATCCTGCAGATCCTCATCTCCGCGGGGGACGGGCTGGCCATGGTCGCCCTGGCCAGCCGGGTCTACCAGACGTCGCACGCCTCGTGGGCGGTGGCGTCGGTCTTCCTCGCGGTGACCGTGCCGATCACGGCCCTGGCCCCCGTGGCGGGCATGCTGCTGGACCGGCTGTCGCCGCGCCCGGTGCTGATCGCCGCGGCGGCCGCGGAGACCGTGGTGGCCCTCGCCCTGACCCGGCTCACCGGTACCGGGGCCATCCTCGGGCTCTCCCTCGGCTTCGGCGTGTGCGCGGCGCTGCTCCAGCCCGGACTGGGCGCCATCGTCCCGCAACTGGCCGGCCGGTCCGGGGTCATCCGGGCCAACGGCTACCTGCAGGCAGCGACCTGGGGCGGGTTCACCGTGGGCCCGCTGCTGGCCGGGGTGCTCACCGCGGCCGGCGGCACCGGCCTGGCGCTGGGCGCGGTCGCCGCGGTGTACGCCCTGGGCGCCATCGGGCTGCGCGCGCTCCCGCTGGCCGCCGGGCCCGCGGGCCTGGCCGGCAGGCCGGCGCCCCGGGATACCCCGGCCGGGCCCGTCGGCCGGCAGGCCAGCGCCGGGCTGCGCTTCCTGCGCTCAGACCGCGAGGCAGGACTGCTGGTGCTGGTGGTCGCGGTGATGGTGGCCTTCGGCAACATGGCCAGCGTGGCCGAGGTGGCCTTCGCCGAGGGAGTGCTCAAGGCGGGTCCCTCGGGCTACTCGGTGCTCGTGGCCGCCTGGACCGCGGGCATGCTCGGCGGCACGCTGGCCGGCGGCCGGCTGCGCCGCCACCGCCTGGCCCTGGCCACCCTGGCCGGCACGATCATCGCGGGCACCGGGGTGGCCCTGGCCGGTGGCGCGCTCACGCTGTGGCAGGCCGCGGCGGCCTACGGGATCGGCGGCCTGGCCAACGGCGTCGAGGTCGTGGCCACCCGCAGTTTCCTGAACCACCGAGTCCCGGCGGCCATCTCGGGGCGGGTCTTCGCCCTGTACTCCGGCGTGCTGTTCGGCGCGGCGTCGCTGGGCATGGCCGCAGCCGGCGGCCTGCTGGCCCCGCTCAACCCCCGCGTGGTGCTGGTCATCGCGGGCACCGGCGGGATCGTGGCCGGCGGCCTGGGCTGGGCCCGCTACACCCGGCTGCGGCGTGCGGGGGCGTCCGCCCGGGACGTAGTCTGAAGCCGTGGTACTCGCACCCGAGGGACGCAGGCTGCTCCGCCTGGAAGCACGCAACAGCCAGACCCCCATCGAGAAAAAGCCGCCGTGGATCAAGACCCGGCTGCGGACCGGCCCGGAGTACACGGCGCTGAAAAGCCTGGTCCGCCGCGAGGGCCTGCACACGGTCTGTGAGGAAGCCGGCTGCCCGAACATCTTCGAGTGCTGGGAAGACCGCGAGGCCACCTTCCTGATCGGCGGCGATCAGTGCACCAGGCGCTGCGACTTCTGCCAGATCGCCACGGGCAAGCCGCAGCCACTGGACACGGACGAGCCGCGCCGGGTCGCGGAGTCGGTGGCCACGATGGGCCTGCGCTACGCCACCGTGACCGGGGTGGCCCGCGATGACCTGGCGGACGGCGGCGCGTGGCTGTACGCGCAGACCGCCCGCGAGATCCACGCCGCAGTGCCCGGCTGCGGGGTCGAACTGCTGATCCCTGACTTCAACGCGGCCAGCGACCGGCTGGCCGAGGTGTTCGGCGCCCGGCCGGAAGTGCTGGCGCACAACATCGAGACCGTCCCGCGGATCTTCAAGCGGATCAGGCCCGGCTTCCGCTACGAGCGGTCGCTGCAGGTCATCACGCTGGCCCGGCAGGCCGGGCTGGTGACCAAGTCCAACCTGATCCTGGGCCTGGGCGAGGAACCACACGAGATCACCGCGGCCATGGCCGACCTGCGGGCGGCAGGCTGCGAACTGCTCACCATCACCCAGTACCTGCGGCCGTCACCGCTGCATCACCCGGTGGAGCGCTGGGTACCGCCGGAGGAGTTCGAGCGGCTCGGTGCCGAGGCCAGCGAGATGGGATTCTCCGGCGTCATGTCGGGGCCGCTGGTGCGCTCGTCCTACCGCGCGGGGCGCCTGTACCGGGACGCGATGACCCTCCGGGCCCGGTCGGCGGCCACCGCAGTTTCCCCCCAGGCCCGCTGACTCGTATCCTGCCCTCCATGGCGAACAGCACGGCGAAGAACCGGAAGGACGGCGCGGATTCGGGCCCTCCGGGCCGCATCAAGCAGATCCGCATGGTCGCGGGCGTAGTCCGCGAGCAGAACCCCAGGGCGCTCCCGATCATCGCGCTGACCGCGGTCGGGATCATCGCCGTCTTCGTGATCGTCGGGCTGCTCACCGGCCTGGCCGGCGTGCTGATCCCGCTCGGCGTGGCGGCCGGCCTGGGCGCCGCGATGATCATGTTCGGGCGGTTCGCCCAGTCGGCGCAGTACTCAGTGGTCGAGGGGCAGCCCGGTGCGGCCGCGGCGATCCTGCAGAGCATGCGCGGCGGCTGGACCGTCACCCCGGCCGTGTCGGCCAACCGGAACATGGACGTCGTGCACCGGGCCGTCGGCAAGCCCGGGGTGGTGCTGGTCGGCGAGGGATCGCCGACCCGGCTGCCCAGCCTGCTCGCGGCTGAGAAGAAGCGGATCTCCCGCGTCGCCCACGAGACGCCGATCTACGACTTCCAGGTCGGCAACGATGAGGGCCAGGTGCCGATCCGCAAGCTGCAGCGAAAGATCATGCGGCTGCCCCGCAACCTGAAGGGCGCCGACGTGACCGAGCTCAACTACCGGCTGAAAGCCCTGCCGCAGTCGCTCCAGGCCCCGAAGGGGCCGATGCCGAAGTCGGGGCGGATGCCCCGGCCGCCGCGGCCCCGCACCCGCTAGGAGCGGATAACGATCGTGTTGGCCGCGCGGTCGTGCAGCCCGCGCAGGTCCCGGTCGGTGACCAGCGGCGGGATCACGGTGATCAGCAGGATCGTGCGGACGAGGGACCACAGGAACCCCACCGGCCTGCCATCCAGCCGGGCCACCCGCAGGCCCAGCAGCCGCTTGCCCAGGGTGAACCCGGTCAGCGCGGTGAGCAGGTAGACCTCGGCCGAGAACACCACCAGCGTCCAGCCGGCCGAGTGGAAGATCACCAGCGCCACCACCGTGCTCGCCAGCCAGTCGATCAGCAGGGCGAGCAGGCGGCGCCCCATGCCCGCCACCGACCGGGGGCCCCGCTCGGGGAGGCCGAACTGCTCTCCCGGGTACTTCTCCGGGTCCCCGGGGCTGCGGGCCGGCAGCAGCACCCCGGCCCAGCGTCGTTCCGTCACCCCTCAACGGTACCCTCGCCCGGGCCAGCGGCGGCGCACGGCCTGATCGCAGGCCACGCCGGCACTTTTACCTGCCCATGCGCGTCACGGAGAGTCAGGCGTAACACGTGTGAAACACTAGAGACACGGCCGGGAAATCGCCGGGAACTAACGTCCGATACGTTCCTGCCGCAGGCAGACCCCCCATGCGGCCAGCTCCGCCTGGCCGCCCTCCCGCGGCCTTCAGCTGCGGCAGCCCAGGGAGGCAACACGTGCCAGCTAACGCGGTGCCAGTTCCGTTCAGGGAGGGTTGATGTTCAACAACGCCGACGAGGTACTGAAGTTCATCGGCGATAACAAGGTTGAGTTCGTCGATGTCAGGTTCTGTGACCTGCCGGGTACCGTCCAGCACTTCACCGTCCCGACCGAGACGTTCGACGACAAGGTTTTCACCGAGGGCCGCATGTTCGATGGCTCTTCGATCCGTGGGTTCCAGCAGATCCACGAGTCGGACATGCTCCTCATGCCCGACCCGACCAGCGCCGTGATGGACCCGTTTCGCCAGCACTCGACCCTGAACATCACGTTCTTCGTGCACGACCCGCTGACCGGCGAGCCGTACACCCGTGACCCCCGGAACGTCGCCCGCAAGGCCGAGACGTTCCTCAAGGGCACCGGTATCGGGGACACCGCGTTCTTCGGGCCGGAAGCCGAGTTCTACATTTTCGACTCGGTGCGCTACGACACCGGGGCCAACGCTGGCTACTACTACATCGACTCGGTTGAGGGCGCCTGGAACACCGGGCGTGAGGAGGAGGGCGGGAACCTCGGTTCCAAGCCCCCGTACAAGGGCGGGTACTTCCCGGTCCCGCCGGTCGATCACTACACCGACCTGCGCTCGGAGATGGTCCGCAGGATGATCGAGGTCGGCCTCACCGTGGAGATGCAGCACCACGAGGTCGGCACCGCGGGCCAGGCGGAGATCGACATCCTGTTCGGCCCGCTGCTGAAGCAGGCCGACAACCTGATGCTCTACAAGTACGTGGTGAAGAGCGTCGCGCGGGCGGCGGGCAAGACGGCCACGTTCATGCCCAAGCCGATCTTCGGTGACAACGGCTCCGGCATGCACTGCCACCAGAGCATCTGGAAGGACGGCTCGCCGCTCTTCTACGACGAGGTGGGCTACGCAGGCCTGTCCGACATGGGCCGGTACTACGTGGGCGGCCTGCTCAAGCACGCGCCCTCGCTGCTCGCGTTCACCAACCCGACGGTGAACTCCTACCACCGCCTGGTCCCCGGCTACGAGGCGCCGGTCAACCTGGTCTACTCCCAGCGCAACCGGTCGGCCTGCGTGCGCATCCCGATCACCGGCTCCAACCCGAAGGCCAAGCGCCTGGAGTTCCGGGTGCCCGACCCGTCCGCCAACCCGTACCTGGCCTTCTCCGCCATGCTGATGGCCGGCATCGACGGCATCAAGAACAAGATCGAGCCGCACGAGCCGGTGGACAAGGACCTGTACGAGCTGCCACCGGACGAGGCCGCGGCGATCCCGCAGGTTCCCGGGTCGCTGGAGACGGTACTCAACACTCTCGAAGAGGACCACGACTACCTGCTCGAGGGTGGCGTGTTCACCCCCGACCTCATCGAGACCTGGATCGAGTACAAGAGGACCAACGAGCTGGACCCGGTGCGGCTGCGCCCGTCGCCGCACGAGTTCGCGATGTACTACGACGTCTGACCCGTCACAGCCCGGCCGGGAGGCCACCGTCCCGCCGCCATCGCGGCGGCGGGCGGTGGCTTCCCGCGTTTCCCCCGGCGGCCCCGGCACCGGCCGGGACCAGGCAGGATGGAACGGTGACCGATGAGCTATCCGGGAAGAACCAGGCCGGCCCGATCACGCTCGCGAGCCTGAACCTGCACGGAGGCATGACCAGCCGCGGCGTGCCGTTCGACGTGGCGGAGGCGTGCCACCGGCTCAAGGCGGACGTCATCACCCTGCAGGAGGCCTGGCGGCCCGAGGCGCAGCCGGACGTGGTGACCGACGTGGCCGCCGCGCTCGGCGCCGGGGTGCGCCACCGCGGGCTCGCCCGGAACACCAACCGGGCCCGCCTCGGCATCGGGACGGACGAGGGGGCCGGCACCTGGGGGCTGGCCATCCTGACCATGCTCCCGGTCATCGGCTACCACGAGATCGAGCTGGGCCGGGCGCCCGGTGACCGGATCGGCCGCGCGGCACAGGTGCTCACGCTGGCCACCCCGGGCGGGGGCGCGCTGCGCGTGGTGAACACCCACCTGACGCACCGTTACAGCAGCCCCGTCCAGCTCGCCCTGCTGGTCCGCAGGCTGGCCGGCTCACCCGTGCCCACCGTCATCGCCGGCGACCTGAACATGCCGCGCCCGGCCACGGTGGTTGCCCTCGGCTACCGCCCGGTGGTGCGGGGCCGGACCTTCCCGGCCGGATGGCCGCTGATCCAGCTCGACCACATGCTGCTCCGCGGCCGGGTCACCGCCACGGGCGCGGAGGTGGCCGAGCCGCTGGGGTCCGACCACCTGCCGATCCGGGCCCAGCTCAGCCCGGGTTACTAACCCTGCATCGCACCGGCCGCCACCCGGGCCAGCCCGGCCACGGTCGATGCGCTGAGCACCTGCACGGTCCGCGCCGCGGGTGAACGCCGCAGCGTCCGGCGGGGCAGCCGGACCCGCAACGCACCGGGCCTGGACGTGAACACCAGCGGTGGGTCGAGGATCAGCGCCTCACCGTCCACGCCGGCCGCCACCGGGCCGGCGGAGCGGATCTCGAAGCGGGCCGCGGTCCACTCGGCCCACCCGCTGAACCGCCGCGCCTGCCCGGCCGCCTGGAGGGCCATGAACGCGCTGGCCTGGGCCGCATCCGTGATCGTCACCGCCACCAGGCCCAGCACGCCGCGGTCGATCCGCTCCCGGGTGCCCACTCCCCCGCCGGTCGGCACGAGCTGGTAGGGGTTGTTGGAGACCAGGATGAGATGGGCGGTGTGCTGCTCCGCCCCGTCCGGCCCGGTGAAGCACAGGTCGAGCGGCTGGGCGCCGGGGCCGAGCAGGTCGGGCAGCATGGCGGCGGCGGTCCGGAGCTTCGCGTCCCGGTATTCGGGGGCCTGGACCACCTGGGCGTACAACCCGAGTGAGGCGTTGTTCACGAACGTCCGGCCGTTCACCTCAGCCAGGTCGATGAAGCGTTCCAGCCCGTCCGTGTAGGCGTCCAGCGCCCCCACCACGTCGGCGCGGTCGAGCCCGAGGTCGAGGGCGAAGTGGTTGCGGGTGCCGGCCGGCACGCACACGTAGTCCAGGCCGGCCCGGGCCGCGACCGAGGCGACCAGCGCCTGCGAGCCGTCCCCGCCCGCCATCCCGAGCACGTCCGCACCCCGGCGGACCGCATCCTCGGCGAGCTCCCGCAGGTCATCACCGGGCTCCAGGAGCACTGGCTCGATCCCCCGCGCGCGGCACTCGGTGGCGAGCCGGAAACGCTCCGCCTTCCCGCCGCCGGACTTCGGGTTCATGATCAGCACCGGATGTTCCGGGCGCCGGATCCGGGCCAGCCGGGACGAGTCCGCCCGCAGGGCCTGGTCGGTGCGCCGCAGCGCGTACCGCGCGGTCACCACCGATACGCCGGCGAGCACGGCGATCAGGAGCACCAGCGGCCAGCGGATGTGCGCGAAGAACAGGCCGGCGATGGTGCCGCCCAGCGCGGCCAGCACGACCAGCAGCGAGATGACCCGCGCCGGGCCGCGCCGGGACACCGCGTACCAGCCGGCGGCCACGCAGATCAGCAGGCCGACGGTGACCGCCAGGATGGCCAGCAGGTGCACCGCGATCCCGACCAGCGCGAGGCCGGCAGCTGCGATGAGGGCCAGCAGGGCCGCTACCGCGGAGAGCCGCTCCCCGGCAGTCGGATGCTTCGCTTCCCCAGGCGTCACACGGTCTCCCGGCTGGTGCCCTGGCCCGCAGGACCCCGGGTCGCTCCCCGTGGTGTTTTTCTGTCTGCGTGTAGCATACGCGCGTGACCACACGGGGAGCGGTCCGCCAGCTCGCGGCGGTAGACCGGGCTGTATACGACGCGATCGCCGCCACCCCCACCCCGGCGCTGGACGGGCCGCTGCGGCGGCTGTCCCGGGCCGCCGACAAGTCCCGGATCTGGCTGGCCATCGCCGCGTCGCTGGCCCTGACGGGCGGCCCGGCCGGCCGGCGGGCCGCGGTCCGCGGCACGCTGGCTATCGGGGCCACCTCGGCGCTGGTGAACGTGGCCATCAAACCGCTCGGCCACCGGGCCCGCCCGGACCGGACCGGCGCCGGCGTGCCCGGGCTGAGGCAGGTCCGGATGCCCGATTCCACCTCGTTCCCCTCCGGCCATTCCGCGTCGGCGTTCGCCTTCGCCACCGCGATCAGCCGGGACCGGCCGTGGGCCGCGCTGGGCGCCGGGTTCCTGGCCGCCGCGGTGGCGTATTCGCGGGTGCACACCGGGGTGCACTACCCCGGCGACACGGTCATCGGCTCCCTCATCGGCGCCAGCACCGGCCTGGCCGTGGCCGGCCTGCTCGACCAGCACTGGCCCGCGGCCCGGGCACGCCCGCCCGGGGGCTGAGCCGCCGTGCGGCCCGTGGCGGCTATGCCCGCATCGCTGGATCAGGCCAGGACCTTTGCCTTCTCCCGTTCGAACTCCCCGGCGGAGATGACACCGCGGTCGCGAAGGTCGGCGAGCGTGACCAGCTGATCGGCGGGACTTGCCGGTGCCCCCGGCGAGCCCGCCTGAGCGTCGGCACGGAATTCCTCGTCCTCCGCCTGGGCCCAGCGTGCTGACCGCTCGTGCATGGAGCCGCCCCGGGCGATCAGGTAGGCCAGCACGCCGAAGAGCGGGATGACCAGCACGAAGACGAACCACAGGGCCTTGGCCACACCGGACAGATCACGGCTGCGGAAGATGTCGAGGAACACCATGATCAGGACCCAGATCCAGATCACCCAGAGGAAGAATTCGAGCATTGTCCAGAACGCGTTGAGCAGCGGGTAAGACGAACTGGCAACGGCGATCGGCATTCGTGCTCCTTTACAGCAGCTGCAGCCTTTAGGGCCCCGCCACACTGCACAATGGCCAGGGCAGCCTCAGTCTTGGCTTGCGGCCGATCGGCGGCATCACCCACCACGGGTGGTTACCGCTGCTCCTACCGCCCCAATCGAAAGTCTCCTGGGACCGGGCTAATGGTTCGCACCCCGCCGTTTGTCCCAGGCCGCCAGGCGCGCGAACGAGCTGGCCCGGCTAGCCCGCCCCATGCCGGCCAGCGCCGCGACCGCGATCGCCGCCACGATCGCCGCCTCATAGGTACGGTGATCCCGCGCAAGGCGGGTGACTGCACCCAGCCCCACCACGGCCACGGCCATGTGCGTCCCTGGCCGGCGGGGCTGACCGGCTGCCCTGGCCGGTTGCCGCGGGGTCACGGCGACCACTTCACCACGGGGAGACCCCGCAATTCGCTGGTGATCAACTTTTTCCTTCCCCACGCTTTCACTGCGATTGAT
>JAOPYP010000835.1 GCA_025964635.1 Actinomycetes bacterium
ACCACTTCGCGGGTCCACAGCCATCCCTTGCTGCGGTTTCTCATGGGCCACCGTCCAGGGCCGGGGAGCGCGCAACCATGACGTCCCCCCGCAACCGCCACAGCACCGAATGTAGCAACTGACCGCCTCACGGCGCGGTCCAGAGCCGAAGTTCCGCGCCATGCCCGGGGCGGGACGCCGGGCCCGGTGCCTGCGGACGGGCTAGCTGATCGCCGTCCCGGTCGCCGGGTCGAAGAAGTGCAGCCGCTCGACGTCGACGGCCAGCACCGCCGGGGCGTGCGGGCGGATCGCGGCCCGGGGATCGACCCGGGCCACCCCGCTGGACACGGTGGCGGCGACGATCTCGCCCTGGGATTCCGCCGCCACGTTCGCGGATAGATCCTGCGCCGCGTTCAGCTGGCCGCGCAGCTCGGCTTCCTCCCGGACCCGCCGCGCGTCCAGGTGAAAGTGCACCAGCTGCTCGCTGCCGAGCACCTCGACCAGCTGAACGTCGACGGTGAGGCTGGTCCCCGGCTCCGGCGCGGTCCCCGCCGTGCCCGGGTCGGCCAGGCCCTCCGGGCGGATGCCGGCGATCACGGTCCCGCCGTGGCGGGCCGCGAGCCCGGTGACCTGCTTGAGCACCGTCTCCGGCAGGGTCAGCCGCTGATGGCCCAGGACGAGCTCGGCGACGTCCCCGGTGACCTCCAGGCCCGCCTCGTACAGGTTCATCGGCGGCGAGCCCATGAAGGTGGCCACGAACACGTTGGCGGGCCGGTCGTAGAGTTCGCGGGGCATCCCGGCCTGCTGCAGGACACCGTCCCGCAGCACCGCGACCCGGTCCCCCATGGTCATGGCCTCGATCTGGTCGTGGGTGACGTACAGCGTCGCCGCGCCGATCCGCCGGTGCACCCGCAGCACCTCGGCGCGCATCTGCACCCGCAGCTTGGCGTCCAGGTTGGACAGCGGCTCGTCCATCAGGAAGATGGCCGGCTCGCGGACGATGGCCCGGCCCATCGCGACCCGCTGCCGCTGGCCGCCGGACAGCTGCCGCGGCCTGCGGCCGAGCATCGTCGTCAGGCCCAGGATGGACGCGGCCTCGCGGACCCGGCGGTCGCGCTCCGCCTTCGGGATCTTCTTGTTCTCCAGCGCGAACGCGATGTTCTGGGCCACGGTCAGGTGCGGGTACAGCGCATAATTCTGGAACACCATGGCCGCGTCCCGCTGGCGCGGCGGCACCTCGTTGACGACCCGGTCGCCGAAGCGCAGGGTGCCTCCGCTGATCTGCTCCAGGCCGGCCACCATGCGCAGTGCCGACGTCTTGCCGCAGCCCGACGGCCCGACCAGGACCATGAACTCGCCCGCGTCCACGTGCAGGTCCAGACCCCGCAGCGCGACGGTTCCGTCCGGGTAGACCTTGGTCAGGCCGTCCAGGGTCACGCTCTCAGGCATGGTGCCCCCTCAATTCGCGATGCTGCCGAGCAGCAGCCCGCTGCGCCAGTAGCGCTGCAGGATCAGGAACAGCACGATCAGCGGCACGACCGTCACCAGCCCGCCGAGCACGATCAGCGGGAAGATCTCGGCGTTGCCGCTGTTCTGGGCGCGCTGGGACCACAGGCCCAGGCCGACCGTGAGCGGGTACAGCTGGTTCTGGCTGAAGATGATCAGCGGCAGGAAGTAGTTGTTCCACACCGTGACCACGTTCAGCAGCAGCACGGTCATCAGGCCCGGCACCATCAGGGGCAGGGCCAGCCGGAAGAAGATCCGCAGCTCACCGGCCCCGTCGATGCGGGCCGCGTCGATGAGCTCGCGGGGCACCGACACCTCGACGAAGACCCGCATCAGGTACACCCCGACCGGGCTCACCATGCTGGGCAGGAGCATGCCCCAGATCGAGTTGATCAGGTGCACCTTGGCGTAGCTGAGGTACAGCGGCAGGGTGATCGCCGTGATCGGCACGAGCAGGGCCGCGATGACCAGGTAGAACAGGGCCCGGGAGCCGCGGAAGCGGAACCGGGCGAACCCGTAGCCGGCCAGCGCGGCGAGCGCGGTGGCGCCGCCGCCGCCGACCACGGCGTACAGCACCGTGTTGCCGAACCACCGGAAGTAGACCCCGTAGCCGTCGACGTTCTGGAACAGCAGGGCGAAGTTCTTGCCGAACACGAACGGCGAGGCGAACCAGAAGCCGAACGACTCGAAGATGTTGGCCTGGGTCTTGGTCGAATTGATGACCAGCCAGGCGATGGGGACCAGGGTGAAGATCGCGAATAGGACGCACAGCGTCGTGACCGCGGTGACGGTGCCGCGGCGCAGTCCGTAGTACTCGATCGGGATGCTGCCGTCCTCCTGGCCCCGCCGCCGGCGGGGCGGCGGGGGCGGGGGAACCGAGGGCCCGGGTTCGGGTCCGGGCCGGACCACGGTGGTGGCGCTCATCAGACCTCACTCCTGCGGCGGCGGGCGAACAGCGAGCTGACCGAGATGATCACGATCACCACGCCGAGGATCACGGCGGCCGCGGCGGCCAGGTTGTACTGGCCGCCCGCGATCGCGGTGTTGTAGATGTAGATGGTCGGCGTGAAGTTAGTGGAGATCGCCTGCGGCTCGAAGTAGTAAAGGATCAGCGGCTCGGTGAACAGCTGCAGCGCGCCGATCGTGTTGATGAACACCAGCAGCACGATGGCCGGCCGGACCATCGGCAGCTTCACCTTCAGGATGATCTTCCAGAGCGGCGTGTCGTCCAGGATGGCGGCCTCGATGACGTCCCGCGGCACCGACCTCAGCGCGGTGTACAGGATCACCATGTTGTAGCCGGTCCACTCCCAGATGACGATCACGATGATGGTCGGGAGGATGAGGCCGCTGGAGAAGTAGTCGGTGCCGTGGAACCCGAGCGAGTTGGCCAGGTGCACGAACGGGCCGAACTGCGGCTCCAGCAGGAACGACCACATCACCGCGCCGACCACCGCGGGGACCGCGAACGGGATGAAGAAGATCGTCCGGAACAGCGTCCCGTACCTGGCCACCCCGAGGTCGAAGATCGTCGCGAAGAAGAAGGCGATGGCCAGCATGACCGGGATCTGGATCGCGGCGAAGATGATCACCCGGATGACGCCGGACCAGAACTGGCCCGACTCCAGGGTCTGGGTGTAGTTGGCGGCGCCGGTGAACACCGTGCCGCCGATGATGCGCGTGGTGTACAGGCTGGTGTAGATCGCGTACCCGAGCGGGGCCAGCATGAGGACCACGAAGAAGAGCAGGAACGGGGCGATGAACCAGAAGCCCCGGCGGTCCCGCCGGCGGCTCCACGCTGACTGCACCAGCAGGCTCCGCAGCGGGAGCGGGCGCCTGGGGGGCCCGGTGACGGTGCCGTTCACGGTGGGTTCTCCTTCCTCGGCGGGGACGAGGGCAGGTCAGGCCCCGGTGGGCGGGGGGTACGGATCGGGCCGGGGGCGGCGGGGTGGGGCCGGTCCGGCGGGCGCCCTGGGGGAAGGCACCCGCCGGCCCGGCGGCCGGCAGGCGGTCAGCCGGAGACCGTGAAGCCCTGCTGCCTGGCGTAGTTGGCGAGGACATTCTGGAAATTACGGAACGCGGCGGCCAAGGTCTCCTTGCCGCTGAGCACGCCCGCGAAGACCGTGGCCGACTGGGTGAGTGCCTCGGTCATGAACGGCGGCCACGGCACGCCCTGGATGTTGCCGGCCGCCGCGGTGAAGGTCTGGTCCGGATGTGAGGAGCCGGACACCGGCACCGTGATGTTCTTGTAGGTGGGGTCGTTCAGCAGCGGCAGGAACGTGGGGAACAGCGAGGACGGGGCGGTCTTGGTGATGGTCCACGACGCGGTCGTCCCGTTCAGCCACTCGGCGAACGTGGCGGCCGCCGCCTTGTGCGCGCTCTGGCTGAACACCGGGTAGGTCGAGCCGCCCCAGTTTGCCGCGACGTGCGCGCCGGCGGTCCACTGCGGCAGCGGCGCGGCACGCCAGTCGCCGACCGACTGCTTGGCGTCCGGCGCGAAGTAGGACGGGCCCCAGGCTGAGCTGAGCCAGCTCGCGTCGATGCCCTTGTCCATGTCGGCGAAGGAGGTGGCGGACACGTCCGAGGTGCCGTTGACCTCCTTGGCGGAGATCAGCTTCTGCCAGTAGGCGGCGAACTTCATCTGGGCCGGCCCGGTCCAGTTGATGGTCACCTTGCTGCCCCCGGAGTACGCGAACGGCCAGGCGTTGTCCTGCGCCATCAGGCTCATCAGCCACTGCAGGTCGGTCGCGGCGAAGTTCGTCATGTACGCCGACGGGTCAGCCTTCTTCAGCGCCGCCGCGGCGCTGGCGAACTGGGCCCAGGTGGCCGGCGGGGTGATGTGGTACTTGGCCAGCAGCTTGGAGTTGTAGTAGAAGGCCATCGGGCCCGCGTCGCCCGGCATCGCGTACACCGCGGGCCCCTGGCTGACTTCCTTCCAGGCCCACGGCACGAACTGGCTCTTGTACTTGTTCGCGCCGTACGGCACGAGGTTGACCACGTTGTGCGTGACCTCGAACGACGGGAGTTCGTCGAATTCGACCTCGGCCACGTCGGGCGCCCCGGACCCGGCCTTCAGGGCGTCGGCGATCTTCACGTACTCCGGGCTGCCCGCCCCCACGTCCTCCTGCGTCACGCAGATCGACGGGTGGGTCTTGTTGAACTCGTTGACGGCTCGTCCCAGCCCGGGCACCCAGGCCCAGAACGTGATTTTCGTTGCGGAAGAATTTTTACAGGAGCCGCCGGCGACCAGTGTGGCGCTCGAACTCGCGCTCGCACTGGCGCTGGAGGAACCGGCGGCGGCGGGACTGGGGCTGCCGCCGCCGCAAGCGGCCAGCAGGGAGAGCGTGACGGCGCCGGCCAGGCCGGCCGCCGTGCGTCCTGCGATGCGTCGTGCCCCTGGGCGGTGGGGCCAGCTGAGTCGGGAGGTGGAGGGCATCTTCGCAGAACTCCTCAGGGTGAGCTGTGATGTTTTCTCAGGGTGCCGGACGGCGCGGGCGCGCCCGGCGGACGGTTAGCCGCCGTTCGTCGCCGCCTCGACCACGGTGAACGACTGCGGCGGCAGGGTGAGGGTGAGCGTCGAGCCCTTCGGGGTTTCCGACCCCTCCTCCAGGTGCGCGCCCTCGACATCGGGCAGGACGCGGGACTGCCCCCCGCGTTCCGCCGTGACGGTCGCGATCCGGGCGTCGCTGTCGAACGCCAGGTCGCGCAGGATGACCTCGATGGTTTCGGGTTCGTCCGGATTCCGGTTCACCAGCGTCACCGCGAGCCGGTCGCGGCCGGGCGACATGGTCGCCGCCGCGTCCACGATGGCGAACGGGCCCAGGTCGGCCACCCGGTGTGGCCACCGGCCATAGTTGGTGTCCGGCGCCAGCGGGCTGATCATGGGAGCGTTCACATGAACGTCGACCGCGACGTCCAGCGCGGCCCGGGCGTGCAGCAGCACGGGGTAGTAGATGGGCTGGACCGCGACGGCGTCAGCGGACGTGACGATCGGGGCAATCGCGTTCACCATCTGGGCCAGGTTGGCCATCCGCACCCAGTCACAGTTCCGGATGAAGATGTTCAGGTACGTGGCCACGGCCAGCGCGTCCGGGAAGTTGTAGCGCTCCTCCAGCGTGCCGTCGTCGGTGCGGAACCAGACGTTCCACTCGTCGTAGGCGATCCGCGGCGGGCGGGCGATCCTCTTCACGTACGCCGCCCGCTCGATCAGCGCCCGGGCGCACCTGATGGCGCGCTCCGCCTGGTGCGGCTGGAGCACGTCGGTCCAGTAATCATCGGACCCGGTGTAGATGTGCAGCGAGTGGTAGTCGACCAGGGGGGCCAGGCCGTCGATGACCACCCGGTCCCAGTCGTTCCACCCGTTCATCCCGCAGCTGACCAGCTTGGCCTGCGGGTCGAGCATCTTGATCGCCCGGGCCCAGCGGGTCGCGGTGCGCACGTACTCCTCCGCGGACACCGCGCCGACCTGCCAGTCCCCGTACATCTCGTTGCCCAGGCCCCAGTAGCGGACGCCGTAGGGCTCGGGGTGGCCGTTGTCCCGGCGGCGCCGCGCCCAGGCCGTGTCGCCCGTGCCGTTGCAGTACTCGACCCAGGCCAGCGCCTCGTCCAGGGTGCCGGTGCCCATGTTCAGGCAGACGTAAGGCTGGGTGCGGAGCTGGCGGCAGTAGGCCATGAACTCGTCGGTGCCGAAGCGGTTGGGCTCCTCGGCGCCCCAGGCGAGTTCCGGCCGGCGCGGCCGCTCGTCCTTCGGCCCGATGCCATCGGCCCAGTGGTAGTTGCTGACGAAGTTGCCGCCCGGCCAGCGCAGCACGCCGAGCCGCAACTCACGGAGCAGG
>JAOPYP010000045.1 GCA_025964635.1 Actinomycetes bacterium
GGGCAGGCGACCCGGGCCGCGGGGCACCGCAGGACACCCGGCGGGCGGCCCATCTGGCCCTGGCCGAGCGCCTGGCCCGGACCGGCGTGCGGTGTGCCCAGGTGCCAGCCCAGGTGGCCACGCACGCGTTCGTGAGCCGGGCGCACGCCCTGGGCCTGCACGTGCACGCCTGGACCATCAACTCCCCCGGGCGCATGCAGAACCTGCTGGATATCGGGGTGGACGGCATCATGACCGACGAGACCGCGGCCCTGCGGAACGTGCTGATCAGCCGCGGCGAGTGGCACCCCCGCGTGGCCGGGTGAGAGAGGCCGGGCCCGCGCGCGGGTGACGCGTCCGGCACTCTCGGTGACCAGGCCGGCACCGAGGGTCCGGGGCGCTCCTGGGGGGTTGGAATCGGGCACAGCGGGAATCTTGACCGGGAACTCGGCGTTAACTAATTCACAAGGCTGAGCGCCTGGGAGGCAGTGACTAATGGCCGAACGCGCACTTCGCGGCACCCGGCTCGGGGCGACGAGCTACGAGAACGACCGTAACACCGACCTGGCACCACGCCAGGAGATAGCTTTCGATTGCCCCAAGGGTCACCACTTTACCGTCCCGTTCGCCGCCGAGGCTGAGGTTCCGGCCACCTGGGAGTGCCGGGTGTGCGGCGTGACCGCATTCACCGCCACCGGCGACCTGTCCGCGCCGCGGAAGGCCAAGCCGCCGCGGAGCCACTGGGACATGCTGCGTGAACGCCGGTCCATCGCCGACCTGGAAGAAGTGCTCGCGGAGCGGCTGGCCCTGATCAGGAGCCAGCGTGGTGAGGAAACCCCGCGCAAGCACAACACGAGGCATCGTAAGAGCGCCTGAGTACACAGGCTGACGGCCCGGGTCCGCCCGGGCCGTTTATGCTGTCCCGCCCCGTCAGCGGCGCGCCGCTGACGGGCCGCCACGGACAGGCCGTTGGCGCTGTCTGGACGGGCCAGCGGGCCCGCCGGGAGCCGCGGGTACAGGCTCCCCGGCGGCTCAGCGCGGCAGGCTCCCCCGCGGCTCAGTGCCGCGGGCCCCGCGCAGCGACGCCCACCGGGAAGCCAGCCCCCAGCGCCCGATCAGCCAGAACGCCTCCACCATGATGGATTTGCTCATCTTGCTGGAGCCGTGGATCCGCTCGACGAACGTGATCGGCACTTCGACCACCCGCAGGCCCCCGTTCAGCGCGCGCAGGGCCAGGTCGACCTGAAAGCAGTAGCCCTGCGACTGGATCTCGCCCAGCCGGATGGCCCGCAGCGTGGCGGCCCGGTAGACCCGGTACCCGCCGGTGGCGTCCTTGAGCGGGATGCCCAGCATCAGCCGCGCGTAGATGTTCGCCCCGCGGGACAGCAGCTCCCGCGACTTCGGCCAGTTGAGCACCCGGCCCCCCGGCACCCACCGGGAGCCGAGCACGAGATCGGCCTGGCGGAGCGCGTCCAGCAGGACGGGCAGCTGCTCGGGCTGGTGTGAGCCGTCCGCGTCCATCTCCACGACCGCGCCGTAGTCCTGCTCCAGCGCCCAGCTGAACCCGGCCAGGTACGCCGCGCCGAGGCCGCCTTTGCCGGGCCGGTGCAGGACCCGGACGTGGGAGTCCTCGGCCGCCAGCTTGTCCGCCAGCTCGCCGGTGCCGTCCGGGCTGTTGTCGTCGACCACCAGCAGATCGGCGTCGGGAACCGCGGACCTGACCCGGGTGGCCATGGCCTCAAGGTTCTCACGCTCGTTGTACGTGGGCATGATGACGGCGACCCGGCCAACTGGAGTCCCGGCTTCGTTGTTGCCAGCCAACCTCTCCTGCCTTCCCCTGACTGCCGCGTGGGGTCGCGGCCTCTCGGGCCCGTGATCCATGCAGGTTACCGTTACGCGGCGTCATCGGCGTCCGCGGTCCTCTGGGCAATAGCGAAATTTGCACCAATGTTGACGGTGGGCACACGGCAACGGCGACGCGGCGTCCCGGAAGGGGTGTCCCCGGCTGGCGGGCGTCCCGGGTGCGGGTAAGCCCGGTGCCGGGTTCACCAGGGGTCAGGCGAGGGAAGAGGGCCCGGGCATCCCTTCGGACCGGAGACCGTCCCGCCGGCAACGAGCTCGTTCTCCGTTGTCTACTGGGCGCCCGGGCCCTTCCCGTTCCAACCCCCCGGCCCAGCGGGCTACCGGGCACGCCCTGGCGCGCTGCGCCTGGCATCAGGGCCGGTCAGCCGGCCCGCACGCAGCCTGGCCCGGACGGCCAGCTCACCCTGTCGGCTAGCCAAGTGCTGGACTGTGCGCAGCAACTTACCGCTGCCACGCCCGATGTCAACCGGCCCGGCGGCCGTACCGGGGCCCTGGTTCCGCCGGACGCCTGGCGATAGCATGAAACGGTTTCCCCAGCGCGTGAGGGCGTCATGACACCGTGGTCAGCGGGCGGTCCGGTCAGGGGGCGGCGGCGGGAACCGCGACGGCCCCGGCGGCACGCTGCTGGCTGGCCTCCGCGGCGGGGCCGGCCCGCCGGCGAAGCTCGGCCCAGCCAGCCCGCCGGCCAAGCTCGGCCCAGCCAGCCCGCCGGGCGGGGAGGATGATCCGGCGGTATCCGACGGGAACCATGCGGGCCCGCCTGGCCCCTCGTGCCCTGACCCCTCGCGCCCTGCCCTCATGTCCCGGGATGGCCAGGGCGCCCTGAGCGGTCTCCCGGCCTGAACGCCCTAAAGATCATCCATTCATGGGAGGACCAGCAGATGACGGAGAGTCAGCAGGACCCGGTTTCCGAGTCGCAGATTGCGGTGCACTGGCGCGAGGAAGAGTACATCTACCCGCCCGAGTCCTTCGTCCAGCAGGCCAACGCGGCCGACCCGGCCATCTTCGACCGTTTCGACGAGAAGAACTTCCCGGACTGCTTCGTCGAGTACGCCGAGATGCTGAGCTGGGACAAGAAGTGGGACACGGTCCTGGACGCGAGCAATCCGCCGTTCTGGAAGTGGTTTACCGGTGGCCGCCTGAACGCCTCCTACAACTGCGTGGACCGGCACCTGGCGGACAAGGCGAACAAGGCCGCGCTCATCTGGGTGCCGGAGCCGGAATCAGCCGAGCCGGTCGCCATCACCTACCGGGACCTGTACCACCGGGTGAACGAGTTCGCCGCCCTGCTGCGCGACTTCGCCGGGCTGAAGGCCGGTGACCGGGTCACGCTGCACATGCCGATGGTGGCGGAACTGCCGGTGGTGATGCTCGCCTGTGCCCGCCTGGGCGTGGTGCACTCCGAGGTCTTCGGCGGCTTCAGCGGCAACGCGTGCGGGACCAGGATCGCCGACTCCGGCAGCCGGGTCCTGATCACGATGGACGGTTATTACCGCAGCGGCACGCTGGTGGACCACAAGGTCAAGGCGGACGAGGCGCTGGCCGAGGCGGCCAAGCAGGGCCAGGAGGTGGACAAGGTCCTGGTCTGGCGGCGGCACGCGGGCGAGTACGCGTCGCAGACCCCGATGGTGACCGGCCGCGACTTCTTCGTGGACGAGGTGATCGCGCAGTACCGCGGCCAGATCGTGGACCCGGTCCCGCTGCCCTCCGAGGCGCCGCTGTTCCTGATGTACACCAGCGGCACCACGGGGCGGCCCAAGGGGGCGCAGCACAGCACCGGCGGGTACCTGTCCTACGTGACCGGGACGTCCAGGTACTACCAGGACATCCACCCCGAGGACACGTACTGGTGCATGGCCGACATCGGGTGGATCACCGGGCACTCGTACATCGTGTACGGCCCGCTCTCGCTCGGCACCACCACCGTGATCTACGAGGGCACGCCCAACTACCCGGACGCGGGCCGGCCGTGGCGGATCGCCGAGCGGCTCGGGGTGAACATCTTCCACACCTCGCCGACCGCCATCCGCATGCTGCGCAAGGTCGGCCCCGACGAGCCGGCCAAGTACGACTACCACTTCAAGCACATGACCACGGTCGGCGAGCCGATCGAGCCCGAGGTCTGGCGCTGGTACCACAAGACCGTCGGCAAAGGCGAGGCCGTCATCGTGGACACCTGGTGGCAGACCGAG
Source organism: Actinomycetes bacterium (assembly GCA_025964635.1). Classification (GTDB taxonomy): domain Bacteria; phylum Actinomycetota; class Actinomycetes; order Streptosporangiales; family Streptosporangiaceae; genus RYN-230. Next base: position 4,035 of record JAOPYP010000045.1, read on the forward strand.
ACCGGGGGCTTCCTGGGCAGCTCGCTGCCCGCGCTGAAGCCGATGAAGCCGGGCAGCTGCGGCCCCGCGGTGATCGGCATCTTCCCCGCCATCTACGACGAGACCGGCGAGGAGGTCCCGGACGGCAAGGCGGGCAACATCTGCATCCGCAATCCGTGGCCGGGCATCATGCAGACCATCTGGGGCCAGCCGGAGCGGTTCATCTCGGTGTACTACGAGAAGTACAACAAGGACCCGGACAGCAAGGACTGGCACGACTGGCCGTACTTCGCCGGTGACGGCGCGGTCCGCGCCCCGGACGGCTACTACCGGATCCTCGGCCGGGTGGACGACGTGATCAACGTGGCCGGGCACCGGCTGGGCACCAAGGAGATCGAGTCGGCCGCACTGACCGTGCCCGAGGTGGCCGAGGCTGCCGCGGTCCCGGTGATCGACGACATCCGCGGCCGCGCGGTCGAGGTGTACGTGTCGCTGAAGCCGGGCTACGAGGCCAATCAGGAGATGGTCGACAAGGTCACCCGGTCCGTCGAGGTGGAGATCGGCAAGATCGCCCGCCCGAAGAACGTCTGGATCGTCCAGGACATGCCGAAGACCCGGTCCGGGAAGATCATGCGCCGGGTGATCGCCGCGGTGTCCAACTTCACGGACACCGGGGACGTCACCACGCTGGCCAATCCCGAGATCGTGGATCAGATCCGGCACGAGGTGCAGTCGGCCAAGGTGGCGCGGGGCGACGTGCCGAGGGAACTCACCGAGACGGAGAGGGCCGAGATCCAGTCCTTCGGCAAGGAAGAGTAGCCAGCCGGGCTGTGGGGTGGCGGGAAGTGCCGATTCCCCGCAACGAACTTCCCGCCCCCCGCACTGGCCCAGGTCAGGGCACGACGACGGTGCCGGTGGCCGTCACCGCCACCAGTGGCTGGTCCAGCACCCGGGCGGCTGATGCCCCGCGGGCCGGATCGGCCCGGCACACCACGCGGGCCTCGAAGGCCAGCTCCCGGCTGCGGCGGCCGGTGCGCACGACGGTCGCGGTCGCCTCGATCACGTCACCGGCCAGCACCGGCTCCCGGAACTGCACGTCGGAGTAGGACGCGAACAGGCCCTCGTCGCCGTTCATCCGGATGGCGGCCTCGGTGGCCACATCCCCGAACAGGCCGAGCACGTAGGCGCCGTCGACCAGGTTCCCGCCGTAATGGGCGTGGCTCGCGGGCACGTAACGGCGGTGGGTGACGGTCAGCCCACGGTGCTGGTCAGCGGGGGGCTGGCCGGTCACGCCGCACCGGCCGGGACGGGCTCTGGCGCGAGCACGTGCACCAGGTAGCTGGCCACCTCGCGGGGCGTGGTGCCGCGGCCGAAGATCTTGTCCACACCCAGGCCGGCGGCCATGGCCGGGTCGAACCGCGGGCCCCCGACGACCAGCAGCGGCCCGCCGTCCGGGTAGGCGGCACGGAAGGCCGCTGAGAGCTCACGCGCCCCGGACAGATGGGCCTCCCGCTGGGTGACCACCTGGCTGACCAGGACCGCGTCCGCCCGCTCGGCCTGCGCCCGGGCGGCCAGGTCGGCCACGTCCACCTGCGCACCGAGGTTGACCACCCGGATCTCCCGGTAGTACTCCAGCCCCTTCTCCCCCGCGTGCCCCTTCACGTTGAGGATGGCGTCGATGCCCACTGTGTGCGCGTCGGTGCCGATGCAGGCGCCGAGCACGACCAGCTTGCGGCCCAGGCCGCTGCGCAGCCGCAGGTTGATCTCGGCCGGGGAGAGCACCGGGAACTCACGCGGGATGACGGTCACCGCGGACAGGTCCACCAGGTGCCCGGTGCGGCCGTACACGATGAAGTAGGTGAAGTCGGGGCCCATGCCCTTGGCGTGCACCACCATGGCGGGGTCCAGGCCCATCTTGCCGGCCAGCTGGAGCGCCGCGCCTTCGGCCAGCGCGCGCTCGTCTTCATTCCCGAACGGCACCGGCAGGGTGAAGGAGACTTGCACCTGCCCGTCACCCGTGGTGTCCCCGTAGGGGCGGACAACCGGCCCGGTCATGACTGCCCCTCCGGATTCTGCGGCCCGCGCTCGGGGGGCACACCCGCGGGGTCGCCCTGCTGGCCGGGGGGCGCACTCTGCGTCCCGGGGCACACCCCCGAACCCCCGATGGCCCGGAACGCCCCGCCGGCTTCAGCTGTCCTCATGGGTCGCCGCCTCCAGGAATTCACTCGCGGGGTTGTAGTAGTTGCTGGCGCGCGGGATGACGCCGCCGAGGCCGCGGCCGCCGTCGGCGGGACGGCGGGTGACGCCGAACGTGCCGTCCGCGATCGCGTTCAGCAGCCCGTCCCGGCTGATCCGCCGGAGCAGGTCCACCGCCTCACCGAGGACCTGATGGGCGCGCTGCTCCACGAACCCGCCGGGCGGCGGCCGGAAGTTCTCGCCCAGCCGGGCGGCGGCGCGGGCCACGTAGCGGGCATTTTCCAGGGCCAGGTCGCGGTCGGACAGGAACGGGGTGTGGATCCCCTCGGTCATCATCCCGATCAGCAGGATGGACTGGTCCGTCATGACCCCGGCCAGGTTGAAGAACGCGTCCAGCAGGTAGCCGGCGAACACGTTGCCGGTCATGTGCTTGGTGGGCGGCATGTACTTGAGCGGCGCGTCCGGGAACAGCTCCCGGACCAGCTGGGCGTGCGCGAGCTCGAGCACGAACGAGTCGGGCACCTCGGGGTTGATCTCGAACGCGTGGCCCAGGCCCAGCTGCCCGTCGGCCAGCCCCGCCTCCTTGCCGAAGAACTCGTTCATCAGCTGGCTGACCACCACGGTGTGCGCGGCGTCCA
>JAOPYP010000075.1 GCA_025964635.1 Actinomycetes bacterium
GGGCCCGCGGCGCTGGCCGCGGTGCTGGCGGCCGCGCACGCCGACGAGCACGGCTGGGTCCGCGGGGTCGGCTACAGCGAGGACGTCGCCGGTCCCCTGGACGCCGCGGCGCTCGACCGGCTGCACGCGGGGCGCCCGGTCCGGGTTCAGCATCGCAGCGGCGCGCTCTGGATGGTCAACACCGCGGGCGCCCGGGCTCTCGGGCTGGCCCGCGGCACGCACCCGGGCATCGAACGGGACAGCCGGTCCGGGCCCACCGGCCGGCTCTGGCGCGCCGATGACTGGCTGCGCGGCCGGCTGCCCCGCGGCCGCCTGCCCGACCTGGGCCCGGTCGGGGCCCGGCTGGCCCGCCTGGGCGTCACGCACGTCACCGACGCCACCGCTGACCTGGACGCCATGGCGGCCGGCGCGATCGGCTCGGCGATGAGGACCGGCGCCCTGCCCCAGCATGTGCGGCTGCTCGGCCTGCCCCTGGGCTGGACGGCGCCGGCCGGGCCGCCCGCCCCGGCGGCCGGGCCGTACAAGATCGTCCTGGCCGATTCCGGGCTGCCCGGTCTCGGCCCGCTGACCGAGCGGATCCGCGCGGCCCGGGCCCGCGGCCGCGCGGTCGCGGTGCACTGCGTGACCCGGGAGGCCCTGGTTCTGCTGGTGGCGGCGTTCGAGCTGGCGGCCGCCGGTGGGGCGGCCGCGCCGCCCGGCGACCGGATCGAGCACGCCGCGATGGTCCCGGCCGAGATGATCCCCCGGCTGCGCGACCTGGGCCTGCGGGTGGTCACCCAGCCCGGGTTCCTGGCCTGCCGCGGCGACGACTACCTGCGCGACGTCCCGCCCGGCGACCAGGCCGACCTCTACCGGGCACGGTCGCTGACCGAGGCGGGCGTCCCCTGCGGGCTGTCCAGCGACGCCCCCTACGGGCCGCTCGACCCGTGGGCCGTGATGGCCGCGGCGGTGCGCCGGCGCACCCCGTCCGGGCGGGTCGCCGGGCCTGCGGAGCGGCTCACCGCGGACCAGGCGCTGGCGGGATACCTGGGCTCACCGGATGAGCCGGGCGGGCCGCCCCGCACGGTGCGGCCCGGGTGTCCGGCCGACCTCGTCGTGCTGAGTGTGCCCCGGGCGGCGGCACTGGCAGCCCTGGACGCCGGCCTCGTCGCGGCGACCGTGATCGGCGGGACCGTCACGTGGGCCGCCTAGCAGCAAAGCTAGCTGGCCGGGCCCGCCCGGTCATGCCAGAAAGGTCCCGGAACGTGCCCGGAATCCGTACTGGAATTCCGGAAGCCGGCAGCTGAATCCCTGGAATCGGTAATGACCGCCGATGTCTGGCCACCCTCCCCGGCCTGAGGTTGGGACCGGGCGCAACGCTCGCGAACGGGTCAAGACTGAGGGAGTGTTCCAGGTGTTCAATTACCATATCCAGGCCGCGCTGGCATCCGAGCGGCGCAAAGCCCTTCTCGCGGAGGCGGAGGCGGCCCGCCGGGCCAGGGAGGCGCGGTCATACCGGGAGCGGATGGGCATATCTACCGCTCGCAGCTCGCCGCTTCGCGGGCGGGCAGGCCGGCTGGTGCGCCGCCGGGCTAGCTGGCGGCGCGGGCCGCGATACGTGGCGAACGGCAAGCAGGCCGTGCTGCGCGACGGGTCAGTGGTTCTGATCCGGCCGGTCCAGAGCGCTGATGCTCCGCTCCTGGCCGGCGGCTTCGCCCGGCTGAGGGCCACATCGCGCCAGATGCGGTTCCTGAGTCCGAAGAAGGAACTGTCCCCCGCAGAGTTGCGCTACTTCAGCGGGATTGACCATCACGACCATGAAGCGCTCGGTGCGGTGGACCATGCTCACGGGCGCGGCGTGGGCATCGCCCGGTATATCCGGTGCGCGGATGACCCGCAGGCCGCCGACATTGCCATCACCATCGTTGACGAATGGCAAGGCCGGGGACTCGGCACCGAATTGGTAGCTCAACTGTCTGAGCGCGCCCGTGAGGAAGGCATCCGCCGTTTCACCGCACTGGTCGCGGCCGACAACGTGGCGGTGGCCGGACTGCTGCGCCGGGTAGGAGCGGATTTTGTCCGCCGCGAGTCCGCCACCGTGCGATACGAGATCCGGCTGGTTCCCGGCGAAGAGTCCCACTTCACCAGGCGTCCATATGGTTCAGGGGCTTCTAGACTCACGGTGTGAGCCGGGGGATTCTGGAGCGCGACGGCGAGCTGTCGGCGCTGGCTGATGCCGTACAGGCGGCGGCCAGCGGGGATGGCTCTGCCGTGCTGGTCCACGGCGAGGCGGGGATCGGGAAGTCAAGCCTGGTTGACGCTTTGCGCGCCCGGCTGCCCGCCGAGGGCAGGATGGTCGTGGGCTATTGCGATGATCTGGCGACCCCGCGGACTCTCGGGCCGTTCCGGGACCTCGTGGGCAGCGTGGGAGCAGAGTTCAGCCGGGCCGTCACGGACGGCGGCGATCGCGACCGGGTGCTCGCCGCGCTGCGCGCGGAGCTCGACTGGGCCGAGCATCCGACTGTGCTGGTCATCGAGGACATCCACTGGGCTGACGACGCCACGCTTGATGCGCTGCGGTACCTGATCCGGCGGATCGCCGACCTGCCCGCCGTCCTGGTCCTCACCTACCGCGACGATGAAGCGGACCGCGGGGACGCGCTTTACGGCCTGCTGGGCGAGGCATCCCGGAGCGGCCACGTGCGGCATCTGGCCCTGCGCCGGTTGTCGCAGGAGGCTGTGCGGCAGCTCAGCGCGGGCAGCCCGGTCGCTGCGGATGACCTGTTCGCGCTCACCTCGGGGAACCCCTTCTTCGTCGACGAACTGCTGGCCTCGGCGCAGGGTGACCGCGTTCCGCGCACGATCGTGGACGCCGTGATGGCGCGGGTCAGGCATCTGGACCCGCCCGTCCAGGATGTGCTTGAACAGCTGGCCGTGGTGCCGTCCACGCTTGAGCGCTGGCTGGTCGATGTGCTCGTGCCCGACGGCCCGGGCGGGGTCTCGGCGCTGGCGGCCGCCGAGCAAGGCGGTTTGCTGACCGTGTCCGCGCGCAGAATCTCATTCCGGCATGAACTGACCCGGCGCGCGATCACGAGCTCGGTGCCATCCGCGCGGCTGATCGCGCTGAACCAGCGGGTGCTGGCCGCCCTGGTCGAGCGGGACGGGTCGGACATATCGTGGATCGTCCATCACGCCGCGCAAGCGGGCGACGAGGACGCCATCGTGCGCTACGCCCCGGCGGCTGGCCGGGATGCCGCGCGGGCTGGTGCCCACCGGGAGGCGGTCGCCCATTTCGGTCTCGTCCTCGAGCACACGCATCGGTTCACCACGGACGACCGAGCTGACCTGCTGGAACAGTACGCGATTGAGTGCTACACGATCGGCGCGGCGGACAAGGCGGCCGCTGCCCAGCGGCAGGCTGTCGGCCTGAACCGCACGCGGGGCGACCTGCGGGCGCTGGGCTCCAGCCTGCGCTGGCTGTCGCGGATGCAGTGGTGGGCCGGAAACCGCAGCGGCGCCGAGCAGGCCGGCCGCGAGGCGGTCGACGTTCTCGAGCGGGCCACGGATACCCGCCTGCTGGCCCTGGCGCTGAGCAACCAGTCGCAGTTGTGCATGCTCGCTCACCGCCCCTCCGAGAGCATCGCCTACGGCGAGCGCGCTGTGGCGCTCGCCCGGCAGGTGAACGATGCGGCGATCATCTCGCATGCCCTGGCCAACATCGGGTCCTCCCAGTCGAGCCTGGGCGACCCGGCCGGGCAGCGCACGCTCGACGAGGCGCTCCGGGTGGCGCTGGAGGCCGGCGACGTCGAGGACGCGTCCCGCGCGTACGCCAACATCGTCTGGAACCTGCTGGACTGGTTCCGCCTCGACGAGGCCGAGAGCTATCTGACGCCGGGGGTCAAACTCGCCGGGGAGGCCGAGTTCCTTGGCTTCCTCTCGTACATGCACCTTGAGCAGGCGCGGATTAGCTTCTCGCGCGGCCGCTGGGACGACGCCATGCGGCTGGCCGAGGCGGGCCTGGACGCCCACATGCCGACGCGGTGCACCGCCCTGATGCTGCTCGGCCGGGTGCTGGTCCGGCGCGGGCAGCCGGGGGTGGCCAGCCTGCTCGGGCCAGCCTGGGAACTGGCGGTCACGGTCAACGAGCTCCAGCGGACCGGCCCGGTCGCCGCCGCGCGCGCCGAGGCGGCGTGGCTTCACGGCGACCATGCCGCCGTTCACGACATCGCGGCCCCGGTCTATGACGAGGCCAAGCGGCTCGGCGATCTGGCGCATCAGGCGGAACTCGGGTACTGGCTGGCCAAGACGGGGCAGCGCATCCAGCCGGACAGCGACCACCCCTACGCGGTCCAGGCGGCAGGCCGGTGGCGAGAGGCCGCCGCGCTCTGGGAGGCCGCGGGATGCCCATACGAGCACGCCGCGGCGCTGGCGGAGAGCCCGGACCCGGAGCACCTGCTGACCGCGCTGGCCACGCTCGACGAGCTGGGCGCCAAACCGCTCGCCGCCACAGTCCGCGGGCGCCTTCGCACGCTGGGCGTGACCCGGATTCCGCGCGGGCCGCTGGATGAAACGAGGGTCAACCCGGCCGGCCTGACCAGCCGCCAGATCGACGTGCTGCGCCTGCTCGGCAAGGGCTACACGAACGCCCAGATCGCCGGCCAGCTGGTGGTCTCCGTGCGCACGGTCGATAGTCACGTCGCCGCCGTGCTCGGCAAACTCGGCGCGGCGAGCCGGCGCGAGGCCGCGGCCCGCGCGGCTGAGCTAGGTGTCCTCGATGCCGGGGATCGGTAGCCCACCGCGCTGACTTCAGTGGTGCCTGCGGATGCTCCGCGGCGGCCCGCTCGCGTACCTCTGGGATCAGGCCGGCAACGTCGTGGCCTGACCGGGCTACCGGGCCGGGCCGCCCAGGGAGGAAAGCAATGGAGATCGACCAGGACAAGCTGATGGAGTTCCTGCACAAGTTCGTGTCCGACCTCGGCGCGACGATGGCGGCGGGCAATGTGGTCGTCGGCGAGCGTCTCGGCCTGTACCGTGCGCTCGCCGGGCAGCCGATGCTGCCCCATGAGCTCGCCGAGCGCACCAGCACCGCCACCCGCTACGTCGATGAGTGGCTCCGCGGCCAGGCCGCCGGCGGGTACGTGGAGTATGACCCGCAGACCGGGGCCTACTCGCTGACCCCGGAACAGGCCTTCGCCCTGACCGACCCGGACGGGGCCGTCTACGCGCCGGGCGCATTCGAGCTCGCGCTCGGTACCCTGCGATCGGAGCGGAAGGTCACCGACGCCTTCCGCAGCGGGACCGGCGTCGGCTGGCATGAGCACGACGACGGGGTGTTCTCGGGCTGCGAGCGCTTCTTCCGGCCGGGGTACGCGGCGAACCTCGTGACGAGCTGGCTGCCGGCCCTCGATGATGCCGAGGCCAAGCTCCGCGCGGGGGCCAGGGTCGCCGACATCGGCTGCGGCCACGGGGCGTCCACCACGCTGATGGCGGGCGCGTACCCCAGCTCGAGCTTCACCGGTTCTGACTACCACGAGGAGTCGGTCATCCAGGCGCGCAAGCGGGCTGCCGACGCGGGGCTGGACGGGCGGGTGACCTTCGATGTCGCGTCGGCGCAGACCTTCGACGGGGGCCCATACGACCTGGTAACCAGCTTCGACTGCCTGCACGACATGGGCGACCCGCTCGGCGCGGCCCGCCACATCCGGGAGATGCTCGCCCCGGACGGCACCTGGATGGTGGTCGAGCCCTACGCCGGCCACAACGTGAGCGACAACCTCAACCCGATCGGGCGGGTCTACTACTCGTTTTCCACGTTCCTGTGCGTCACGAACGCGCTGTCCCAGGACGGCGGCTACTCCCTCGGCGCCCAGGCGGGCGAGGAGCCGATACGACGGCTCGCCACCGACGCCGGGTACACACGTTTCCGCCGCGTGGCCGAGACGCCCTTCAACATCGTCTACGAAGCCCGGCCGTAGGAATCAGCCAACCCCTGGGGGGCCGCGGCGGCCGTTGCCGGTCATTTCCGCAACGGCCGCCGCGGATGCGGGTCACGCCGTCCGCAGCGGCCTACGGCTGGTCGAGCGCGGCGAGCAGCAGCCCGCCGATCATGGCCATGTTCGTATGGAACTGGATCCGCGCCGGGTCGTGGTCATAGCGCCTCGATTCACCAGCCGCCGACCGGACGGAGGCCTCCGCGCCGTTCGCCATCACCGGATCCAGGAAGATCTTCACCGCTCGCTCGGGATCACCGAGCGACGCGAAGGCCTCGCGGTAGCGGCTGAGGGCCTGGCCCGCCCGCCCGGACCTGGCCGGCCGCTCAGTTGACGCAGGGAATGCCGTCCTTGGCGATCACCGCGCCCCCCTGAGGCCCGGCGGTCGGAATGATCGTCGCCGGGGCCTGCGGCTGGCTGGCGGCCAGGGCGCTGGGCAGCACGGCCCCGGCCCCCAGCAGGATCTGCACGTGCCCGGGCGCGAGGGAGGCGCCCGGCACCGCGGTGACGCCGAACATGCGGGCGATCGCGGCCGCGTTCGCCGCCGCGCCGGTGCCGTAGCTCACCGAGGTAGCCGTCCGGGAGGCCGCGTTCCCCACCGTCCCGGCCCGGTAGCCGGCCGTCACCAGCGCCGCCGAGATGCGCCCGGCCAGGCCGGTCGTGGACCCGCCGTTGAGCACGCCCACGGTGGTGGCCGCGGCTGAGGGCTTCCCGGGCGCCGCGGCGCGGTGCCGGGCAGGCCGGGACACGGGCCTCGGGAAGAAGGCCGCATGGACGATGGCCTGCAGAACGGGCACGTCCACCACGTTCGCGGCCTGGCCGCCGATAGTCGCGAATCCCTTGATCGGCAGCGTGCGGAAAACGAGATTCCCGCTGGTCAGACCCCGCAGCTGGGTCGCGAAGTCGAGCAGGTTCCAGCCCGCGTCGGTGATCACGTACTGCTTGGCCACCGACAGCAGGGCCGTCACCTTGGTCAGATCGCTGAGCACCCCCTCCGTCCGCAGCTGGTGCATCACCGAGTCGATGAACGCCTGCTGACGGTGGGTACGGTCCAGGTCGCCGTTGGGCAGCCCGTCACGCTGCCGGACGAACGACAGCGCCTGCGCGGCGTCCAGGTGCTGGTAGCCCTGATGGAAGTGCGCGCCGGACTTGGGGTCGCGGACCGCGTGGTTGAGGCAGACTTTCACACCGCCGAAGACCTTCGCGAGCTCGTAGAACCCGTCCAGGTTGACCTCGGCGAAGTGGTCGATGCGGACCCCGGTGAGCTTCTCGACGGTGGCCACGGCGGCCCGGCGCCCGGCCTCGTTGCCGAGGAACGCGAGCTGGTCCTGCCCCATGCCCGGGTGCTGCTGCCGCAGCTTCGCCTGCTCGAAGTACATGCTCACGCCGTAGGCCTGATCGACCTTGCCCGCCTGCTGCGGTCCGGCCGTGCCGGCGAAATGCACCCAGTCGTCGCGCGGGATCGAGAAACCGACCGCCTTCTTGCCGCCCGCGAATATGTGAATGAGAATTAGCGTGTTCGTGGCATTTCCGCCGGTTCCGTTTGCCACCGCTTGGGCATTTCCCGCATGCAGCTTTGCCAGGATGCGCCCGGGCAGGATATTCCCGTTCCAGTCCCGGCGGCTTTCCAGGCCCATCAGCAAGATGTTCTGCGCGCCCGCGGAGGGGCCACTGCTGATCGCGTGCGAGGCCCCGATGCTGCTCACATCGCGGATGACCAGGTAAGAGAAGCCACTGACCAGCAGGACCAGCGCCGCGAGGACGCACGTGAGGACGTAGCAGGTCCTGACCACACCTCGTCCCCCCGGAGTCGGCTTGCTACCATTGCGGCGGAGGCTACCCCCGCGCTTCCGTCACTAAAACATTGCCGGCCAAAGCTTTAGGGAAAGATGCTGGATCCACCGGGGCACAAGGCGGATTCCAGCCCACTGTATGCCAGCGGGCGGGAGTCTAATACGCGGCCGCGCGGGCGGAATCGCGGGCGGAATCGGGGCACGCGCGGGAGGCGGTCACGCCGGGCCCGGCCGGACCGCTGGTGGGGCTCGCGCCCCGGCCGGGCGGGGATCGGCCTCGCCATCGGCGGGGCCGCGGTCGGCCTGCTCGTCACGGTGCTGAGCGGACGGGAACCCGGCCTCGTCCTCGGGATCTTCCTGCTCGCCGGGACGGCGGCCGGGGCCCTGGCCGTGCAGCCCCGTGCGGCCTACCTGATCATCCCGGTGCCACCGCTGGCCTACGCCGTCGCGGCCACCCTGGCCGGGCTGATCCACGACCACGCCGCGAGCACATCGCACACCGCGCTGGCGATCAGCGTGGCCCAGTGGATCGCCAGCGGGTTTCTCGCCATGACTGCGGCCACGCTCATGGCCGTCGCGGTGACCACGGCCCGCTGGGCGGCGGGGCGGCGGCACCGCCGCAGGCAGCGGCCGGCTGGGCCGCCTTTCGCCCCCCGGGCCCGGACCGGCTCCTGATCCAGCCTGGCTCCCTAGGCGGCCGGCGGCACCCGGAACTGGCAGCGCTGGTGAAGGCGGACCGTGCGGTCGCCGAGAAGCTGCCGGTCCTGGACCGGCTCCTCACCCCCGAGTTCCGGGCGCAGCCGGGCCGGGTCACGCGGGCCTGACCCCCGTTTCACCGCGGCGCGGCCAGCACGCGGTGTGGTCAGGCGCGGTAGCACTCGGCGATGGTGGTGAAGGCGGCCCGTCCAGCGCTTCGCGATGCATTCCTCAGCACCGCCGCCGAGATTGAGCATCCCCTCACCGCCGCGATCGCCGAGCGCATCGGCGATACCGGCCAGCACACCGCCCGGGTGCTCTCGGCCAGCGT
>JAOPYP010000783.1 GCA_025964635.1 Actinomycetes bacterium
CTCACCCCGGACGGCGACCCGGACGGGTTCCGGGCCACGGTGGGCGGGATGGGCCTGACCGGGGTCATCCTCGGCGCCACGATCCGGCTGCAGCGCATCCGCAGCGCGCAGATGCTGATCAGCACGCGGCGGCTGGCCGACCTGGACAGCTTGCTCACCGCCATGGACGAGAGCCGGGACCGCTACTGCGTGGCGTGGCTCGACACCACGGCCACCGGCAGGTCCCTCGGGCGCGGGGTCCTCGCCGTCGGCGACCATCTCGCCGACCCGGACCCGGCCGCCGAGCCCGGCGGCCTGGCCTACCGGCCGGCCCGGGCGCACCGGGCGCCGCGGCTGCCCGTCTGCCCGTTCACCGCCTGGTCGGCCCGGGAGTTCAACGGGCTGCACTTCCGCGCCGCGCAGGAAGACACCGGGGTCACCGACCTGGCCACCTTCTTCCACCGGCTCGACACGCTCGGCGGCTGGAACCGCACGCTGGGCCCGCGCGGCTTCGTGCAATACCAGTGCGTGGTGCCCGAGGGTGAGCACGGCGTCATCGCGGAGATCCTGGAGGCGGCGCACCAGCACCGGTGCGCCCCGTTCCTGGGCATGCTGAAGCGCTTCGGCCCAGGGACCGGCGGCTACCTGTCCTTCCCGATGGCCGGCTGGTCGGTCGCCATCGACATGCCGGCGGGCAACCGCCGGCTGGGGCCGATGCTGGACGACCTCGATCTGCGGGTCGCCACGGCGGGCGGTCGGGTATACCTGGCGGGGGACAGCAGGCTCCGCGGCACCACCTGCGCCGCGATGTACCCCGGGCTGGCGCAGTGGCGGACCGCGGCGTCGCGGCTCGACCCGGCCGGGGTATTCCGCTCCGATCTGGGGCAGCGGCTGGGCCTGCGGCAGCCCGGCATGACATCAACCAGGACATCGAGCGGGACATCCAGCAGGAGGCGGCATGCCGGATAAGAGCGGCGCGGCGGGCGGCCCGTCCAGGGTGCTGCTGCTCGGCGGCACCAGCGAAATCGGCCTGGGCATCCTGGCCGCACTCCGCCTGTCCCCGGACACCGAGGTGCTGCTGGCCGGCCGGGATGAGCAGCGGATGGCGGCGGCCGGCAAGGAACTCGGCGTCCGGGCCCGCACGCTGCCGTTCGACGCCACCGCGCTGGATACCCACCAGGCCCTCATCGACCAGGCTTTCGCCGGCGGCGACGTGGACCTGGTCATCTCCGCGGCGGGCATCCTGGCCGGGCAGGAGATCCTGGACCGTGACCCGCTCGGCGCCGGGATGCTGGTCGAGACCAACTTCACCGGACACGTCAGCACGCTGCTGGCGGCGGCCGGGCGGATGCGCGCCCAGGGACACGGCACCATCGTGGTGCTGTCCTCGATCGCCGCGATCCGGCCGCGGAAGGCCAACTTCGTCTACGGGGCCGCCAAGTCCGGCCTGGACGCCTTCGGCCGCGGCCTGGCCGACTCACTGCACGGCACCGGCGTGAACGTGCTGCTGGTCCGGCCCGGCTTCGTGATCGGCCGGATGACGGCGGGGATGAAGCCGGCGCCGCTGTCCACCACCCCCGCCGCCGTGGGCGCCGCCGTGGCGGCCAGGCTCCGCGGGACGTCCCCCGGCGGCCTGCTCTGGGTCCCGGCCACGCTCGCCCCGCTGGCGGCCGCCTTCCGGCTGCTGCCCCGGCCGCTCTGGCGCCGGCTGCCCCGCTGAGGCAGGTCTCCCCCCGATGCGCGTTCTGGTGGCCGAGGACGACCGTGGCCTGCGTGAAGCGCTCAGCCGCGGGCTGCGCGAGAGCGGCTACACCGTCGATGCGGTGCCCGACGGCCAGGCCGCCATCGAGTACCTGCGCGGCTACGACTATGAGGTGGTGGTGCTCGACTGGCGGATGCCCGGGGTCTCCGGCCTCGAGGTGCTGCAGTGGATGCGCCGGGACAGCCGGTCCAACCCGGTCCTGATGCTGACCGCCCGGGACACCCCGCGGGACCGGGTCACCGGCCTGGACCAGGGGGCCGACGACTACCTGGTCAAGCCCTTCGATTTCGCCGAGCTGCTGGCCCGGCTGCGCGCCCTGCAGCGCCGGCCCCGGGCCGCGCAGCCACCCCAGCTCGCGGTCGGGGACGTGGTGTACGACCCCGCGACCCAGGAAGTGCGGATCGGCACGCAGCGCCCCGCGCTCACCGCGACGGAGCGCAGCATCCTGGAGATGCTCATGCGCCGCTCCCCCGCCGTGGTGGACCGGCGGTCGATCGCGCAGAACGTCTGGGAGAACGACGCGGACGCCCTGGGCTCCAACACGATCGACGTGCACATGGCCAGGCTGCGGTCCAAGCTCGCGGGCGGCCAGGTCCGCATCGAGTCGGTGCGCGCCGTCGGATACCGGATACTGGGCCAGTGAGCTGGCGTCTCCCCCGGCCCCGAGTGCCGCTGCCTCCCCAGTTCGGGCACGCGGCCCGGGTCGCCCTGGCCGCGACGCTGCTCGTCGGCGTGGTGTACGCCGGATGCGTGACCATCCTGGACCGGGCGGTATCGGCGCGGCTGGTGGCCTCGGTGGATGCCCGGCTGCGCCAGCATCTGGCCACCGCCGCACCCGCTCACCCGGGAGCCAGCACCGGCCGGGCGGCCACCGGCCCGGCAGGCACCGCCCAGGGGGGCACCGCCCAGGCGGGCACCGGCCAGACGGCCACGGCCCGCAAGCCGCACCGGGACGACGATGACGACGTCGACGAGGCACCCGTGTTCCTGTGGCAGGCCCGGCCCGGGCAGGCCGCGGTCGCGCTGACCGCGGGCGCCCCGGCGCTGCCCGCGGGCCGGGTCCCGTTGGGCGGCGGGCCGGTCACGGCGCCCCTGGGCCCGAGCACCTTCCGGCTGGACCAGGCCCGGCACGGCGGAGCCTGGCTGGTGGCCGGGCAGAGCCTGGCCGACCAGCAGCACACCATGAACGTGCTCCGCGGCGGCGAGGCGCTGGTCGGCCCGGTGCTGCTCCTGGCCATGTTCGCCGGGTCGCTGATCATCGGCCTGCGGGCCATGTCCCCGGTGGAGCAGTCCCGGCGCCGCCAGCTCGAGTTCACGGCGGATGCCTCGCACGAGCTGCGCACCCCGCTCAGCGTGATCAGCGCGGAGATCGGCATCGCACTGAGTGCCCCGCGGGCCCCGCCCGACTACCAGGCGGCGCTGCTGCGCATCGAGGGCGAGAGCCAGCGCCTGCGGCGGATCGTCGAGGATCTGCTGTGGTTGGCCCGGTTCGACTCGGAGCCGCCGCCGCCGGGAGCCGAACCGCTCGACCTGTGCACGATCGCCGGGCAGTGCGCCGACCGCTTCCGGGCGGTCGCGTACACGCAGTCGCTGGACATCTCGGTGACCACCACCCAGGCGCAGGCCGCCTGGATCAGTGCGCCCCCGGAATGGATCGACCGGCTCACCGGGGTCCTGGTGGACAACGCCTGCCGCTACGCGGGGCCCGGCGGGAGCGTGCGGCTGGGCGTGACGGTCCGCGGCAACCGGGTCAGCCTGACCGTGGAAGACAGCGGTCCGGGCATCCCGGCCGCGGAGCGGCCCCGGTTGTTCGACCGGTTCCACCGGGCCACCGAGCTGGGCGGCGGGGCGGGGCTGGGGCTGGCCATCGCCGACTCGATCGTGCGATCGACCGGCGGCCACTGGCGGATCGGCGAGTCACCGCTCGGCGGCGCGCTCTTCGAGGTTTCCTGGCGCCGCTCCGGCGCCCGCGCGCACGGCGGGGGGCCGCAGGCCGCGCCCGAGCCCGACCCGGTCACCGCGGGCGGGCCGCCCCGGTCCGGCGGTCCGCTGCCCGGCTGACACGGGCCGCGCCCGTGACCGTCCCGCTTACACAATTTTCTGCTCTCAAACTGTCCGGCCGGCTCCGGCTAGGCTGGCGAGAGTGAGCAGTCTCAGAGTCCTTTTCCTCGGCGGCACTGGTGTGATCAGCTCGGCGTGCGCCCGGCTGGCGGTGGACCGCGGCATCGACCTGTCCGTCATCACCCGGGGACAGACGAGGGCCCGCCCGCTGCCCGCGGCGGCGCGGGTGCTGCACGGCGACGCCCGGGACCCGGGCCAGGTCCGTGAGCTGGTGGGGCACCGGGAGTTCGACGCGGTCGTGGACTGGGTCGCGTTCACCCCCGAGCACGTGCAGGCCGACATCGACACGTTCCGCGGCCGGGCCGGGCAGTACGTGTTCATCAGCTCCGCGTCGGCATACCAGACGCCGCCGGCCCGGCTGCCGATCGTGGAGTCGACGCCGCTGCGCAACCCATTCTGGGCGTACTCCCGGGACAAGATCGCCTGCGAGGACCTGCTGGTCCGGGCGTACCGGGAGGAAGGCTTCCCGGCCACGATCGTGCGCCCGTCGCACACCTACGACGCGACCCTGGTGCCGCTGGACGGGGGCTGGACTGCGCTGGGCCGGATGCGCCAGGGCAAGCCGGTCATCGTGCACGGCGACGGGACGTCGCTGTGGACGCTCACTCACCACCGGGATTTCGCCCAGGGTTTCGTGCCCCTGCTCGGCCACCCCCGCACCATCGGTGACTCGTTCCACATCACCTCCGACGACGTGCTGACCTGGGATCAGATCACCCGGGCCCTGGCGGCCGCGGTCGGCGCCCCGGCCGACATCGTGCACGTGCCGTCGGCCGCGATCGCCGGCGCTGACCCGCAGTGGGGCGCGAGCCTGCTCGGCGACAAGGCGCACTCGCTGGTCTTCGACAACTCGAAGCTGCGCAGCGTGGTGCCCGGCTACCGGGCGGTCATCCCGTTCGAGCAGGGCGCCCGCGAGATCGCGGACTGGTACGACGCCGACCCCGACCGGCAGCAGGCCGACCCGAGGCTGGACGCGGTCATGGACAAGCTGGTCCAGGCCTAC